>CBDHFL010000001.1:0-60781 GCA_965262485.1 Dehalococcoidia bacterium
CGGCGAAATCGGCGTCCCGGAACAGCCGGCCCCGCAGCGACGCCAATACGCCATAGAAGCTTTCCCGCCCCACGTGGTCCAGGTACAGCCGGTCCGCTTCCCAGAGTCCCCTCTGGTCCGATCGCTCTCCCAGCATTCTCAGCCCTCGCTATGCTTGTTGACTCCAAGTATAGCCGCTGACCCGGCTGCCGCCACTTTCCGGCCAGATTTCTAGACCGTTACCGGGGCTGCCTGATGGGGCTGGCCGCGGGAGACGCCGTGGGGACCACCGTGGAGTTCGAGCCGCCGGGCACCTTCCAGCCAGTGACCGGCATGGCGGGCGGAGACCCTTTCCGCCTCGAAAACGGGGCCTCTGGGGCCGTCTGAGGAGAAATATAGTGATGACCGACCGGATCCAGGCCATCTTCCAGGACGCCCGCGAGCTGCAGGCCAACGCCCTAAACTAAAGCCATTGTGGAATCTACATTTGGAGGGCACTCAGAATAGGCTTTGGTATGCTAACGGAATACTTCCCCTGATTAAAGGACGGGCCTAAGACGTCTCAGAACTTCGTTCTTCAAATGTACATTTCACCTTGGCCTTAGTTTAGTCACCAACCACCGCCGTATCTCATTCTCCGGTCGCTATTGCTCCATTAGAACCACAGGCAGGTGACGGTGTTGGTGACGCCGTTTATAGGCCGGATTTTGTGGCGCAAAATTTCGGTAATGTCTTCCGGCGTGCCCGCTTCCAAATCAACTACTATGTCGTAAGGGCCAAGGACTTCTTGGACGGATACGCCACCGATGGCGCGCAGTCGCTCAAGTACCTGCTGCGTTCTGGTGGGTTCCACGTTGATGAGTATATATGCGTTGGCTGGCATTGCCGCACCTCCACAGATTGTTAGAGACCTTTAACTCTTAGTACTACAGTTGCAGATTAGCGATATAGAATAGGGCACCACATGATGAAGAGGTGAGGCGGTGGCAGCGTGCAGGGATGAGGTGGCGGAAGTGGGCCGGTGGGCGGATGGTATTGAACAGGTATACCGATACGTTGGGAGACGGTTCCGGCGGCCGGAGCCGCGCCGGAGGGTGCTGGATTACCTGCGGGGACTGCTGAGTCCAGTGGAACGCAAGAACGGCTGGCAACTGGCCGAGAGGGCTGGGGACTCCACTCCTTACGGGGTGCAGCGCCTGCTGTCCACCTACCGGTGGGACGCTAATCTGGTGCGTGATGACCTGAAGGGCTACGTAATGGAGCACTTGGGGGACGCTGACGGAGTACTGGTGGTGGACGAGACCGGCTTCCTCAAGAAGGGGAACAAGTCGGTGGGGGTGCAGCGCCAGTACAGCGGCACGGCGGGGCGGGTTGAGAACTGTCAGGTTGGGGTATTCCTGGCCTATGCCAGCGCCAAAGGAAGGACCCTGCTGGACCGGGAATTGTACCTGCCCCAAGTCTGGTCCGAGGACCGGGAGCGGCGCCGGGAAGCCGGGGTGCCCGAGGATGTTGAGTTTCAGACCAAGCCTCAGTTGGCCCGGCGAATGCTGGAGCGGGCGCTGGAATCGGGAGTCCCCTTCGGCTGGGTTGCTGGTGACGAGGTCTACGGCAGTGACCGCAACCTGCGGCTGTGGCTGGAGGGGGAAGGGATTCCCCATGTGCTGGCCATGAAGCGCAACGAGAAACTGTGGGCTGGGACGGAAAAGGGACCACGGCAGGTGAGGGCGGACCTGCTGGCGTCGCAGGTCGACAAGTCGAACTGGGTCAGATGCAGCGTGGGCGACGGTGCCAAGGGCCCCCGAATCTACGACTGGACCGCCGTGGATATACGGCCTCTGCGGGAGCCGGGCAAGGGGTACTGGCTGCTGGTCCGGCGCAGCGTGGCCAAACCAGAAGAGTTGGCTTACTACGTGTGCTACGGCCCCGCGGGGACTACCCTGGAGGAACTGGCGAGGGTGGCCGGAATCCGGTGGGCCATAGAGGAGTGCTTTGAGGAGGCCAAGGGACAGGTGGGGCTGGACCAGTATGAGGTGCGCCGCTGGGATGGCTGGTACCGGCACATCACCTTGGCGATGCTGGCCCACGCTTACCTGGCGGTGATCAGGCATCAGGTGTCGGCGCAAGGATGCTCTGGGGAAAGGGGGGCTGTCCCGGCTTGGATGAAAGATTGATTCCCCTGACGGTGCCCGAGGTGCGCCGGCTGCTCACCCGCTTGGTATGGAAGGTGAATTACTCTCCCGACTTTGTTCTCTCCTGGTCTCTGTGGCGAAGACACCATCAGGCACAAGCCCGGAGATGTCACTACCAACGACGGCTATCACTGCTGAATTCAATAGTGCAACTGTAGTATTAGGTTGTGTTGACATTTGAGATATAAGACAATTCCACCAACCCCATTTCGTCATTCCGGCGCAAGCTGGAATCCAGGCCCCTTGGGGAAACAGACGTGGCGCCTTGTAAATGATTTTGGCCCTGCGCATGGTTTCAGCAGGTGATACACCTTCAGCATCCGAGAATTCGATGAAACCCGCCCCCGAAGGCTTGCTCCCGGGTTTTCGCATACGCAGGTCGGGGGTCTCGGCATTGGCGATCTCCCAAAACACGTTCCAGACCTGTATTGTCACCTCATCGTGCTCCGGCTTATAACCCGAAGGTGCGACTCGATGCCGTTTTTGAGAATTTCTGCCAAGAAGCGCGTCCTTGGGTCCGATGATTGAGCCAGTGCATCAATGACCTCTTCGTAGCTCACCTGCCGGTCGAAGATCTCGCTTCCTTCGTTCTCAAAGTAACCAGCTGGCGCGAGCAGTACGGTTTCAACGTCGCAGCCAGGAGGACCACACTCTTTCCACCGGTGGGCCCGCTGGCGGTATCACTCGGGTTGGTCAGGCTGGAACTCCGCGTCTATCTTGTCTTCGATCAGCAGGACCAAGGACCCTGAATCGCTCTTGAATGACGCCACGATGCCGGTCTCATCTCCGGCGTCCCAATACGATATCCAGGCACCGTCAAACTGGCTACCCCGTTGTTCCATCCACCGACAAAGAGCTTTTGTAGGGGCCCTCCATCGAAGTGAAGTTCACTGCATATCAGCAGATCAATGCCGCGTGTCACGCAACCACCGGGTAGGAGGCTGGTTTCTCAGGCTGTCCAAAGGTGTTGAAGTGGGCAAAGCGTCGCTCCAAGCAGGTCAATAAAATGAGAGCGTGAAGGATGTGACCAGCGCCGGGGGCCCCTTCAGCTTTCGCGGTCCCTTCGTTCCAGTTCTTCCTGCAGCTCCCGTATCCGGGCCTCGGCCCTCTCCCGAGCGGTCTGCTCCGCTTCAAAGTTGCGCAGGTATTCACCGCTCTCCGGGTCGTAGAACCGGAGCATCTCGTTGTCCCAGCACAGGCTGAGCCGCAGCGCCGGGCTGTATCCCTTGAGGATGCCGTCCGGCTCCCCGCTCAGCGGCACCGGTTGGTAGATTCCGTCGACCAGCCGCTCCCCTGCCAGGGATTCACCATAGAATGCTCCCCCGCTCCGGTCGAAGCGCCAGTATTCGGGAATGCCGATCTCCGCGTAGATCTGCCGCTTGCCGGTCACGTCGTGCTCCGCCGTGCTCTCCGAGGCGATTTCCAGCACGAAGTCCGGGGGCTTCCCCACCTCCCAGGGCAGGTACAGCTTGGTCCCCTCGATGGCCGGGGCATCCACGCCAGAGGCGAAGTAGAAGTCGGGGCCGACCCTGACGTTCAGGTTGTCCGGGTTGTAGCAGATGAAGGTGTTGCTGCTGCGGAAGACCTCTTCCCGGGAGTAAAGCCGGTTCAGATGGGCGCCCAGGATGGGGAGGATTTCTTCCAATATCGGATACTGATACATGGCCTCCGGCAGGGGCTCCGGTTCGTCGGGATTGAAGGACAGACTGGCGTAGTCGATATCCGGCCTGGGGACGCGGGCGAGTCTGGCGTTGGTCATTTCAAGCCCCTGAACGGCATCAAGCCGATTGGTTGAGGGTTCTCTCCCCGATGGTAACACATGGTCACGGATCGGGGCCGCCGCCGGTCTCCGGTTTTGCGTCCGGCTTCCCATAGCCTGTCCACCGATTCCCGCACCAGGCGGCGCCACCCGGTCCTTGATGCGGCGGCAGAGCAGGCCGGCCAGCCCGTACCGAATGCAAACCGCCCCCGGCCAGGGCTGGGCCGAGGCGTCCTGGCCGCGGTCTATCCCCGCGTGGGCGGGGGAACCTATTGCGCGCTGACCTTGAAACGGGCAGGTACAGGGTGTATCGTCGTTTATCGAACAATTGCTTGCAATCAGGCAAGGGACAACCCATAACGCGGGGAGGTTGGGAATGACCGGACAAATACTGGAGTATTCCATCCAAACGAACTCTGGGATCATTTCGGGGGATGATGGGCAGCGGTATTCCTTCACAGGGGCGGAGTGGCGGGATGCGTCCAATCCCGTCAAGGGGATGCGGGTGGATTTTGAACCCCAGGAAAACAATGCCACGGCTATTTACCGGGTTCTGTCTTCTTCGGGGTTGGCAGGGGATAAAAACAAGCTGGTTGCCGGCCTGCTGGCGATTTTTCTGGGAGCGTTCGGAGTCCACAAGTTCTATCTTGGTTTCAAGAAACCGGGCATCATCATGGCCGTTGCTGGAGGCGCGGGGTTCCTGCTGTCCTTCGTCCTGATTGGACTGCCGATTTTTTTGGCGGTTTCAGCCGTCGCGTTTGTTGAAGGGGTCCTGTATTTGACGAAGTCGGACGAAGAATTCGAGCAAATTTACGTCGTCGGCAAGAAGCAGTGGTTTTAAGTTAGGAATCCTCTGAACAAATCGGGTGGGATGTGGCATAGTTAGGCTGAAGCAGTCGGTGCCTGTTGAGGGAGTGAAGGCAGATGGACCAGCCGACCTTTGCCGACCTGGAATACCAGGGCAAGAAGCGCAAGACCCGCCGGGAGCTGTTCCTCGAACGCATGGACGGCCTGATTCCCTGGCAGTTGCTGGAGGACCGCATCCGCCCTTTTACCCTAAGCCCCAATCCACCGAAGGAGGGCGTGTAGCGGGGTCCTGAAGAGACAAGAAAGTGCTCCTGTGCCTCTGAGATAATGGTTTTCGAGACAGAAAACCGGTCCCAGAAAAGGAGCACCCAATAGATGCTGCCACGCAACCACCCCGACCGCATCCAAATCGCCTTCGACGACCACCGCCTGGTCAACAATGCCGGGCTGATCCTTCCGGCCACCCTCGCCCTGCGCCTTGGCCTGCCCCAACTCCTCCGGAAGGACCTCGACCTGGGCGATGCGCCGGGCCGAGCCAACACCGGCGACAAGATCATGACCCTAGTGGCCTCTGCGCTGGCGGGCGGCGACTGCATCGACGACGCCGATGCGTTGCGCATCGGCAGGACGGCCTGCGCTCTCGGCTGCGTAGTCAAAGCGCCTTCGACCCTGGGCACCTTCCTGCGCAGCTTCAGGTGGGGCCATGTCCGACAACTGGACCGGGTGAGCCGCCAGTTGCTGACACGGGCCTGGCAGGCCGGAGCAGGACCGGGCGACGCGCCATTCACCATCGACCTCGATTCCACCATCTGCGAGACCTGCGGACTGGCCAAGGAGGGCGCACGCCACCACGGCTGCACCGGCGCCCGGGGCTATCACCCGCTGCTGGCCGTCGCCGCCGGAACCGGCGACGTGCTGATGGCCCGCCTGCGCGATGGCCGGGCCCACACCGCCCGCGGCGCCGCCCACTTCCTGCGTGAGACGGTGGGGCGGGTGCGCCATGCCGGGACCAGAGGGCAACTCACCATGCGGGCCGACAGCGGCTTCTATACCCACGCCGTGGCCGCCGTCTGCCGCAAGCTGGACGTGCGCTTCTCCATCACCATCCGCCAGCACAAAAGCCAGCACAATCTCATCGAGGCCATACCCGAAGATGCCTGGACGCCGATTCCTTACTGGATGGACGGCGCCGATGTGGCCGAGACCGCCTGCACCCCCTTCCAGAATGAGCCCGACGCCGCGCCGGTGCGGCTCATCGTCCGGCGGGTGAAGCCCACGCCCGGTTCCCAACTGGCCCTCGTCGCCACCTACAGCTATCACGGCTTCATCACCAACCGGGACGGGGAGATGCTGGAACTGGAGGCTGACCATCGCCGCCACGCCGAGATCGAGAACGCCATTCGAGACCTGAAGTACGGCGTCGGGTTGAACCATCTCCCCTCGGGCCGCTTCGCTGCCAACGGCGCCTGGCTGGCGGTACAGGTGATGGCGCACAACCTGGCCCGCTGGACCGCCCGCATCGGCCTGGGTGAGCGGATCGTGACCACCAAGACCCTCCGGCGGCGGTTCTTCGCCCTGGCCGGACGGATCACCCGTTCGGCCCGCCGGTTGACCCTGCATCTTCCCCGGCGCTGGCCTTGGGAGGAGCAGTTCAGCCGCGCCCTGGCCCGGCTGCGAGCCATTCCACTCCGAGCCTGACGGCGCCCGTCCGCCACTGACCCAACGTCCCCGCCAACCGAACGCCCCGCCAACTCGCGCCATCCCGGTCCGCGAGCGCCTCTTGCCGTGTCCTATCCCGCCATCTCCCTCACCACAGCCACTGCAGGCCGCCATCGGCGCCCCCCAAAGCGCCTGCAGACCGCCCGCCAAACTCCCGTCTACCCGAATTCGAGCCCGGATCATCGCGCCTGTAACTCCCTCACCCCCCTTCCGCTGTCCTCACGCCGTCCATCCCTGTCCATCGGTGGATTCGGGCTTATCGGAGCCAGGATTTTGGCTGCCACTGGGCTGACCGGGCGCGAGTCCGGCGCGTCAGGGGGGCACCGGACTGCAATCGTTCCGGGGCAGTTTTCACAGTGGCAGGGTTGTAAGGGTGTTCCAGCAAGGTTTTAGTATTACAACGACGCTTGCTCAATTTGGTCAGTTATTGGCCGGAAATCGCTTCGCGGAAGGCAAGGCCACAAAGCTGCCAAGCGCACGGGCAGGTCGCGATGAAGAGGCCTCAAGGTCCCTTTCTTTCGAACCGTCGTTGTAATATTAGGTGGACCTACGGAAAAACGCGTCCGAGGCCGATTCCGCGGTTACCCCGTACGATGGTATGAGAGGAGTGCACCACAGTGCAGCCTCGCTGGTCTACAGGTATGGGAGCGCTTTCTTCCGCCAACCCCACCTCTTAACTCTGATGCCCGGCCGCTCAACACCTTGCAGATTCTCTCAGCCCGTTGCGCCTGAGCGGTTTTCCTATATACGGTAACCCCGTCGGCTATCCCGTGGGTATCCAGGATACAATGTGCGCCTGTGTGAGGTGCGGCGGCCACCTGCGGCACGGACGCAGTTACCCCCGCTCCGCCATATGCGTAGAGCCGGGTCGCGAAAGGAGGCGTGTTTTAGCAGTCGGGACAATTCATGCAAAAGGGATGGGCTACTGGCCGGGCCAGCCTTTGGCGTCCACGCCTGCCGTCAGCGCAGCCTGGACCCCGGTCCGGGCCTTTTCGGTCACCCAGGGCATCCACGAGTTTCCCTCTTCCTTCAGCCAGTTAAGGGCAGCTTGCTCGACGGTAGCGCCGTTATCTTCCATCCACTGGAGGACTCCCTTGTAATCTGCGGTGGTGAAGTTCCATTTGGTCAGAAAGTCATATATCTCCGGCGTGCGGCTGGGCAGGTCGGAGTGGACGGCGAT
Organism: Dehalococcoidia bacterium; assembly: GCA_965262485.1. Lineage (GTDB taxonomy): Bacteria > Chloroflexota > Dehalococcoidia > Lucifugimonadales > UBA3495 > Bin87. The sequence continues at coordinate 7,634 of CBDHFL010000001.1, forward strand.
GAGAATTGTGGTGTCTTCGAAGGCGCAGGCCTTGTTGGTGAACCAGCACTCATCGCTGTACGGCATTTCCTCCAACAAGACCAGGTCTAGCAGAATGGCCGGATCGGCGGTTCCCCACATATAGCCAACCCAGGGTTCGCGCTTTGCATAAGCCCGGTAGAGTCCGTCGAACAGGGCTTGTTCGGAGTCGGGCCTGACGACTTGCAGATGGCCGGTCAGGTCGTAGCCATCAATCTGGGCGTCGTTGATCTCTTGGCAGGCCCAACCGACTGCGCACGAGAACAGCCGGGCTTTGCCATCGCTGGAAGCGGTGGCAAAGAGTTCCCGATACCTGGGGTCTTTCAGGTCATCCACGTGGTCCAGTCCGGGGTATTCCTCCTGCAGATATGACGGAATGACGAAGGTACTCTGCCAGTCCCTGTCCATGCTGGCGCCGATGTATTCGACCTTGCCTTCGGCCCTGGCCTGGTTCCAGCCGTTTTCCTGCAGGGGCAGCCAGATTTCCATGGAAATCTGGCTGTTGCCGTCGCGCAGACTCTGGAACAGGTGGTCGGTGCCGCCGGGCACTGCGCTGGTGGTGTAGCCGTACCCGTGTTCGACGATGTATTGGGCTATGCGGGTCTGAATCCGTGCGCTGGTCCAGTCAAGGTCTGAGAATGCTATGACATCTCCAGGCGCGGATGCCACCGGCGGGGCGGAGGTGGGCTGCTGTTGCGCGGAGGCGGCTGTTGGCGGGATGGACGCAGGCTGCTGAGCGGACTCCGCTGTTGGCGGAGCGACGGCGGGCTGTTGCGCAAGCGCGGGTGCAGGCGGAATGACGTAGGGCTGCTCCGAGCCGTTGCCGCGCTCCATTACCAGAAAGGCGACTACAACAACTGCGGCCACCGCGACTATGGCGCCGCCGATGAACAGCCACTTCCTGGAAGAACCGGAACCAGGAGCAGTGGTAGCCGGAGCCTGGGGCGGAGCGGTCGCCGCCGGAGTTACCGTCGCTCCGCAATAGGCGCAGAACTGGGCTGTGTCAGGAATTGTGTTTTGACAGTTGGGACAATCCATTGAAAGATAACTCCACTGCTAGGCGCTACTTCCACACGCAGGACAAAATCTGGCGTTGACCGGGGTCGGGACGCCGCAACTCATGCAGAAACGGTTGCCCGAATGCAGCGCGGCCAGGCACACACTGTTGCGGCAATAGATAAGATCACCCGGGTTCGGCTGCCCGCACTTGGGGCACGTAACATAGGGCGGCGGGGCTGGAGGCGCCGGAGCTGGTATTGGTGGCGTCGCCATCGGCGTAGGAGCGGGATACGGCGCGGCAGGAACCGGAGGATTGGGCTTAGGCATCGGCTGGGGGGTAGGCGGCGGCGGGGCCGGAGGCACTGGTGCCGTATACGAAACTGGCGCAGGTTGGGGCTGACTGCCGCCCAAGAGCAGGTCCCTATACCCGAGGCCGGAGGGCGCGGCAGGCACAGGCGGAGACCCAGCCGTGGGAGGCAACGTAGGAGCGGGCGCAGCGGGAACCTGGGCCGTAAGAGAAGGCGGCACAACCGGGGCAGAGGCTGGCTGCGTGTTCAGTATATCTTCCAAGTCGGGGACAGCCTCCACCTGACAGTCACAGCACTGTCCCAAATAGGAGGTCAGATAGCGTACGGTTTCGTCCTGGCTGTTCTTCAGGGCCTCGAAACACTGGGAATTCGCCGGGTCTCCGTAATCAACCTTCCTGAAGAGCAGGTTGTCATCGTTATAGAACCGGTCCCACAAGCCGGGGTCGGCGGCTAGGGCCAGCAGGCTAAGATAGATAACGAGGGCAGGGAAATTGTCCACGTTCTCGTTGTAGTTCTGGGAGGTCTTCAGCGGATGCTGGAAGTGCTGATGCCCGTTCTCGGGGCTGGTTTGCCCCGTGTATTGGGGAAGGAACATCGCGTCGTAGTCCACCAGGCGCAGGGAGCGGTCTTGCTGCACCATAACGTTGCCGTGCTGCAAGTCGTTATGGGCGATGTTTAGAGAGCGTAGGCCGCTCACCAGCCCGCGCCAGCGAGCGGCTATGACTTGCAGGCTGTTGGGAGTGTTCAAGTTGCTCTGGACAAACTTGTTCATCGGCTCGCCGTTGACCCACTCCATTTTGACAATGGGATACCAGTCGCCGGCGACCAGTATGCCCTGTTCCACGTACTCGAACTCCACGAAGGCCGGGGGTAGAGTGGCCCTGAGGAAAGCCCCCAGTTCGCCATAACGTTCGTGCTGGTGATTCACGGCTCGGGTAAAACAGCGCACGGCGAAGCTGCGGCCCTGGTTGGATACCCGGTACACGGCGGCGAAATTGCCAGCCGAGACTACGGGCATCCCGGCGCGCCCGCCCCGGTCATACACCGCCAGTTCTCCACCGGAAAGCTCCGGGTCGGCAAAACACCGCCGCGGATTCTGAATTGCGCTGCTGAACTCCGCTATTCCCGGCCACGGCATCGCTACTGCTCCCTGCCCTTGGCTTGTTCCGAGTTGCCTGTTTCCCCTCCGGCTTCCACTTCGACGCCAATCAGGGTCGAGTCATCGTTGCGCATTGAACGCTCCTGCCGCCGCTCCTGCACCCAGCCTTCCCATTCCGCCTCCTCCGGCTCCAGGAGCCTTTCCCAGGGCTTGGCCCCGGACTCGCGTTTCAAGAGCAGCCAGGATGCCACGGCGTCGGAGGCCAGGAGAATCAAGTCGCCCTGCCGGAACTCCCCGCTGAGTTGGAGGACCTGCTCCCACAGGTCTCCGTTGTCGTCGAGGTTGCTGCAAATCAGGGGCGGGGTACTGTTGAACTGGCCGGACTGGTCCAGGGGAAAGGAAATTTCCAGTCCACCGCCGCGGACGCCGAACAGGCAGCAATCTCCGATAGCGACGGCACAGCACGGGAATCCGCCGGATCTGTTGAGGGTCAGCTCAACGGTCAGCCCCAGCAGCGCCGCCAAGGAACCGGCCCGAGTCTTGGCCTCCCCGTGCCACGGAACGCGCTCCCACCGCACGGCTTCGTTCCAATCCGATTCACACGGCCCCAGCCAGTCGGTCAGGACAGGGCCATCCAGATCGAGCAGATCCAGTGGTCGGCTGACGAAGGCTTCGGTTAGGATTTGGGCCCACTCTCTGGAAAAGGCGGCCTCGCTGGCCCCATCGCAGATGGCGATTCGAGCCAGATTCGCACATTCCGAGTAGTCCACCCGAGAGGCGTCTTCGTACTCATCCGTGCTGTTACCCGCTGTGGGAGTCCAGAACTGTTTGGGAGGACACAATGGCATCGGCGGCCCCCTGGATTAGCGTAGACTTGATTAGTGCAGTTCGACATTGGAAGGGCCGCGCGTGCCGATGTCCAGGAACTGCGCTAGAAATCTGGCCGGAAAGTGGCGGCAGCCGGGTCAGCGGCTATACTTGGAGTCAACAAGCATAGCGAGGGCTGAGAATGCTGGGAGAGCGATCGGACCAGAGGGGACTCTGGGAAGCGGACCGGCTGTACCTGGACCACGTGGGGCGGGAAAGCTTCTATGGCGTATTGGCGTCGCTGCGGGGCCGGCTGTTCCGGGACGCCGATTTCGCCGAGTTCTACTGCCCCGACAACGGCAGGGACAGCGTGCCGCCCAGCCTGCTGGCGACGGCGCTGCTGTTGCAGTCCCACGACAAGGTCAGCGACGCCGAGGCGAAGGCCCGGGCTGACTTTGACCTCCGGTGGAAAGTGGCGTTGGGGATTGAGGTGGAAGACCGGCCCTTCGCCAAGAGTACGCTGCAGGTGTTTCGCGCCCAGCTGATCCTGCACGGCAAGGTGCGGGAGGTATTCGAGTCCAGTCTGCGGCTGGCCCGGGAGTCGGGCTTCCTGAAAGGGCGCGGGATGCGGGTGGCATTGGACACGACCAACATCCTGGGGCGTGGCGCAGTCAAGGACACCTGCAACCTGCTGGCGGACGGGATCGTCAAACTGCTGCGGGCGCTGGCACAGCTGAAGGGAATCAACGTCGGGGAATGGGCGAAGAGTCAAGGATACCATCGATACCACCGATACCTGGGCTCCAGCGTCAAGGGCGAAGCGGCCATCGACTGGTCCGACCGGCAGGCGCAGACGGCGCTGCTGTCTGGGATTGTGGCCGACGCGGACCGGCTGTTGGAGTTGTCGCGGCAGGCGCAGGGGGAATTGCGCGAGGACAGCGATGAGCGGCAGCGGATTGTGGCGGCGGCGGAACTGCTGGGGCAGTTGCTGCTCCAGGACGTGGAACGGGCTGAGGGGGGAATGAGCCTCAAGGATGGGGTGAGCCGGGACCGGATGATGTCGGTGCATGACCCGGAGATGCGCCACGGCCACAAGAGCAGCAGCCGGCGGTTCGACGGACACAAGGCAGCGATTGTGGTGGACACCGACTCCCAGCTGATTACCGCGGTGGAGGTATTGCCCGGCAACGCTCCCGACAACCTGGGGGCGCTGGAACTGGTGGAACAGAGTGAGGCCAACACCGGTGTGCCGGTGGAGGAGGCCATGGGCGACGCCGCTTACGGCGACGGCGGTACCCGTCAAACCTTCGCCGACGCGGGCCGCACTCTGATTGCCAGGGTGCCGGGGCGTCCCAACCGAACCCACTTTCCGAAAGAGGACTTCCATATTGACCTGGAGGCGGGTTCCTGCACCTGTCCGGCGGGGAATGTTACCCGGACGATGGTGCCGGCGGGACGGCGCACCGGCCAAACGGGTCGAACTTACCGTTTGGAGGCCTTCCGATTCGACGCGGCGGTCTGCGGGGTATGCCCCCTGCGGTCCCAGTGCGTGGCGGCAAAACCGGGTACGGGACGAACGGTGCAACTGCACCCGCAGGAAGCGCTGTTGCAGCAGGCCCGCGCCCTACAGCAGAGCGAGGCCTTTGCCGAGTACCGGCAGCGTCGCGTGGTGGTGGAGCACCGGCTGGCGCGGCTGGTCCAATTGGGGATCCGCCAGTCCCGCTACTTCGGCCGTGCCAAAACCCGGTTCCAGCTGTACCTGGCAGCCACCGTGGCCAACCTGACCCTGGTGGCCGCCAAAGCCGGGTTGACCGGAGAAACCGGCTCCGGTCCCAGCGCCGGCAGCGCCCAGGTCGCTGGAATGGTCAACTCCGCCACCGCATGGCTCGGGCAAATTTGGACCCTCACCCTGCTCGTATCGGCCTTACTGACCAAATCCCTCTTCCCAATAAGGGGTTTCCGTCCGGGTTTCTAGGGCCACGGCGTCGGCGTTGAAGACAAACCCGCGGGAGTTTTCGTCCACCGGAAAGTCAAGGGTGGCGGCCACTTTGTGGAAAGACTCCGGCAGCACCGAGGACATACGGAACAGCATATTGGCGTACTCATTTGGCAGTCCGGTCGGCGTATTAGGGAACAGAACCGGCAATGAATCTTCCTCGGAGAGGTGCACGTTGAACAGCAACGCATTGCCGTCACTCGACCGAAGGCTCTGTATATCCTTGGCACGGGGTTTCGGGTCGCCGTCGCTGAGGGTAATGACGATGGGGGGAAGGAGTCGGGGTGCTGGGCAACCCAGTGATGCACTACCACAAAGGCTGCTCTCAGCGCTTGGCGCATCGGACTGCCAAGGGCAGTATAGTGATCCACCCAGACCGGCATCCGCCGAGTAACTTCATGTATCCCGCCTCTGCCGTCGCTCTCCTTCACCTGCCTTTCCTCCATTTCGGCCACCTCCACCACCTAGCTGATGGGTAGCAAGGGCTGTTCCGAGGTAGTGCCGGTGAGAAGGCTGGTTACATACTCAGACTCGTAATTGAAAAACCCCCTCCATCCTGGCTCACGACTCGTGGTCCTTTTGGTATAGCCAAGAACGCCGATGTGAAGATAATCCCGGACATATATACCCGAAGAGCAACGCTGGGACAGCGTGTCTATAATCCGGCTGATGGCGTCCACCGCAACGTCCATTTTGCTCCGCCCACCCCGCTGCCCGGCCAGTTTGTCTTCCATTGAGAACGACTGATCAAGCAGAAACAGAAAGCAGGCGGGGTTGGCGCGGCTGATTTCGGCGGTGTAGGGCATTTACTATCTCCGCAACCCAGCCTCTCCGATTAGTGCAGGTTGTAGGGGCCGCGCGTTCCGATGTCTAGGAACTGGGCCAAGGCCACCGCGTCGGCGTTCAAGACGAACCCGCGGGAATCTTCGTCCACGGCAAAGCCCAAACTGGCCGCCGCCCTCCGGCTGCCCTCCGGCAGCGGCGAGGTCATGCGGAACATCATCTTGGAATCGTCCTCACCCTCCCCTAGAGACAGCAAGCCTTCTTCCCGGCTGGGAAACAGGGTAGGACGGGATTCCTCATTATTGGAGAGATGCACGGTGAACAGCAGTACGTTGCCGTCACTGGTTCGCAGGTCCCTTATGCGCTGGGCCTCCACCTTTGGGTCGCCGTCCGTGGCCCAACCGTCGCAAATGATGATGACAATAGGCGGGTATGAGTTGGGGTGCTGGCCAATCCATTCCACCAGAGGGCGCCCCATAGACCTCAACATTTCGCACATTGGGTCAAGGCCTCCATTGTGGTGGCGCAGCCAGACCGGCATCCGGCGAGTAACTTCGACAATCTCTCCGCCGCCGTAGTTCTCTTTCACCCGCTTTTCCTCGATATCCGCCACCTCCACTACCCGGCTCATGGGCAGAAATGGCTGCTCCGGCGTGGTGCCGGGGAGAGTATAGGTGTTCTTCAACCCGCCCATGCCAAGAAACCCGCCGGTGGTAAAGCCCAAAATGCCGATGTGGAAGTAATCTCGGATATCCATACCCGAGGAGCAGCGCTGGGACAGAGTGTCAACGATCCGGTTGACGGCGTCCGCCGAGTAAGCAGGTACCGTCATACACTGGATTACCAGAAACAGGAAGCACGCTGGGTTTGAGCGGCTGATTTCAGCAGCGTAGGACATTTCAATGGCCTCCCTGCCAGTGGCTACTGATAATCGCTGGCCACTAATGGAATGATTATACCATCCGGTAAAACGCCTGCCGTTTGGTGCCCGTAGGACGCAGTACCGGAATGTGGAAAAGGCTCAAATCTGGTGCAGACCGAGTTCCATTCCATGGGATGGTCGCGACGATGATCGCGCTCTCGTTCGGGTAATCGCCTCGGCTCGCGTCAACCTCGATTTCCGGATTATTGTTCACCAAACAGATAAGGGCATGACGCTGCCGACCAGTGCAGAGGGGGGCCGCTAGTACTCAGTCACGTCAGGAATGAAAGTTTCCGAAAGGCTCCTTGGAAGACGCGCCATGTTGACACACGAAGAAACTTCAAAAATGACCCTTGCATTCCAAACATGACTGACTACTAAACCAAAGCCAAGGTGAAATGCGCATTCGAAGGATACCCGGTGACGGGGACTGACTGACTTCAATGTGTGGACGGGAGAGCTTTACTTGGCAGCGCTGACCGCCCTCATCACCTCAGAAATGTAGATCCCACCTTGGCTTTAGTTTAGTACTCAGCATTGTTATACCCGAAACCGTGCCGTGCAGAGGGGAGTAACTGGCGTGGCCGGGCCGAACCTGTAAGCTTCATGACGAGGAGTGTTGAGGTGGACCCGGTCAGTTGGACAGGATCGAGGTGGAATCAAGCGAGAGTCCTGCTGCTCCTGCCGATGATACCAACATTTGTTCCGGTGGACCTTCCCATGTCTTCGATTCCTCCGCCGGGGCATTCCCATCCCCGTGGAACACCTCCGCTGGGGTCCGGTAGCCCAAGGCCTGCTGTCGCCGTTCATCTCCAGGATGTGGACGTGGTGGGTGAGCCGATCCAGCAGCGCGCCGGTGAGACGTTTTGAGCCGAAGACCGCAGTCCATTCGTCGAAGGGGAGGTTGGTGGTGACCAGGAGCCCCGCTCGTAGCGCGGTCCGCTTTACCTCATTTTCATCGGCGCGACGCCCCAGCGCGGTTACCCAGCCGGTGTACTTCGCCGCCATGGCGCTGCTGGACCGCTGTGCCTGCCGCATGGTCGCGGAGTCCGGCGGTCCTGGCTGGAAACAGCCCTCATTCCAGCCGGTGGCTGGAAATTACCCCTTGTCGTAGCTGAGGAGGTGGCTGGAAAACCCGGTTTATTTCTCCCTGGCAGGACGGTATACTTTTGCCCATTCCAGCCAGGGGTGCAGCGGGATGACGCTCTACGGTTACGCCAGGGTTTCGGTGAGAGAGCCGGAGGACAAGAATCTGGCCCTGCAGGTGGAGCGGCTGGTCCGCGCCGGCTGCTCCCTGGGAAATATTCGAGCCGAGGAAGCCAGCGGGGCCAGGAACGACCGCGGCGGCCTCCTGGAGCTGCTGGACCTGGTGGTCGAGGGAGACACCCTGGTGGTCACCCACATTGACCGGCTCTCCAGGGGGCTGACCCACGGGCTGCAGGTGATCGAGGGACTGCACCGGGCGGGAGTGGAGTTCCGGTCCCTGTCGGAAGATTTTGACACGGCCACGGCCACCGGCCAGCTCCAGCTCGCGATGGTGCTGGCCTTCAGCGAGTGGTGGCGGGCCTCGATCAGGGAGCGCTCGGTCGCGGGACAGGCGAAGGCCCGGGCCGAGGGGCGTTTCCCTGGCCGGTGGCCCAGCCTGACCGAACGGCAACGGGAGTACATCCGGGCAGAGCGGTCGAAGGGAGTGAGCCAGCGGGAACTGGCCAAGCACCTGGAGGTCAGCCGTTGGACCATCCAGCAGGTGGAGCGGTCTCCGATGCCGATTGCTGAAATCCCCGCTCCTGGAGACTAACCGCCTTCTTCTGCCCGGTCCTCCATCTCAGTAGCCTTCGACGTTCCGACCTTCGGCATCTTGGATTGTTTCCAATGGCGAGGCGGATGAAGGACTCCGGAGCGTCTGGGCGGAAGATCGCTCAACTCTTGGAGGCCGACAAAAAGACGGTGCAGAACGCCCTGAAGGCGGGACCGTGACCACGGGAACTTAAAGCGTATCGTTCACCATTCCACTGAGCGGATGCTTCTCTAGTAGGAAGCGGGCAATTTCCCCGTCCGTTCCTTCCTGGCCGGCGAAGATGTGTGCCGTCCGTGGGGATTGGATTGGGGCCATCCCCGCGAGTTTTATCGGCTCCCTTCTAAACTCATACCCCCAATTGGATACAGCATCCAGATACAACGAGACATGCCCCATGTCCTTTACGGAATCCCAAATTTCTCGCTGGTGACTTACTGGCATACGTTCGCCGAGAATTACTGACTCTATGCAATCCGAGGGAATATCCATGACGTAGATCGGAAAACCATTGACGGTGCCTACGCATCTGCAATTGACCAAGTCCCTGACGACCCTAATTTCAGCCTCGTGCTCCCAGTCGTTTGCCTTGACGCAAAGTTCGGCTATCGGGACAGGCTCATCAACATCTATGTAGCTTGCTATGTCAATCTTTGGCCTGTGTTCACTGTACTTCATCTCGAAGTGACCTGAGAAGAACTCGTGCGTTTCATCGAACTTTACAACCGCCCCTGAGTAACGGTCCGCGTAATGCGACCACATCAACAAGGACGAACCATTCTTGGACAAGCACAGAATACCAATGCTTTGATTGAGCCGAGCCAAAATACTTCGAGAATTCTGATCGCTACAGTAGTCTGACGCGAAATCGTCATCCAATGCACGTACGATCGGCTCCCTCCTCGGTGCCATGAGGGAGAATTGAATGGTGACTTCTTCACTTTCAAATCCTTCCGGGACATGAAGTTCGGGAACCATTTCGAACGGATCGTTTAATGCCCCAGGTTGAGTAAATCTAATGCTTCCGTCCAGAATTCTCTTCAAGTCTTCGAACTTCACATATTTGTATAGGGACATACCGGACTTTCTCCTTTCAACGACAGCAGTTGTAGCTGGCGGAAGCCCACCATTGCTGAACCAATTTTACTCTGAATTGGTCTGTGGAATGGAGCAGAATAAGGGTTGGTTACGGATGAAGCAGCCGCTATATTCCGACTTGTGCAGAGGTTCCCGAGGTTCTCCTCCACAGCAACGAGGCCAACTGGTGTCGGGAACGGTTCTTTACGTAACGGCGCTTGAACGAACCAACGGAGTGGCAACTGAGGTGAGGAATGCCCGACACCTACCAGTGTCGACAATGCGGTGAAACGAAGCCGAACTCCGGGTTCGAGATACGGGAGTCCAGGCAGAGGGGCAACTATAACCGGGCGGGTGAGTAGGCTGCGTCATCTGATGGTCGACGAGGGAACCAGCGTCACGGCCCTGGTGATAGATTTTCTGGAAGAGGGGCTGCAGCAGAGGGGCCGTTAGGCCTGGACGACACTCCTACGGCTGGTGCTTAGGTGTAATGGTGTAGGGGAACATCGGTAATGCGGACCTGCGAAGCACCTCCGCGGCCCAGGCACCGTTGCCGGCCCAGGTCCAGGCAGCGGCGGGTATCCCGTGTGTCCGACTCCAACACCCACTCCGAGGGTGGCGGCATCACCAGCCTCCGGGGCTTGCCAGGTTATATGAGAAGCGTTACACGAACCAAACCAAGGGAGACTGAGACAAGGGGAGCCATGACCAACAAAAATCTACTGCTCGGTCGATCCAAGCCCAGCGAGAAGCTGACCAGGGAGGAGATCGCGGCCCTGGACAAGGCGACCGTGCCTCCCGCGCCGCCGGCAAAGCCGAAGCCGACCGGGAAGAAGGGTGGTCCGCAGCAAATGGTCCGCAGGGAGATCCTGAAGTTTCGCTGGAGCCTGGAGTGCCCCGGCTGTGGTTTCAAGGTCACCGGCGAAGGCCAGCCCAAGCCCGGGCAGCGCCTGGCGCGGTGCGGCCGCTGCAAGCTGGTCCTGGTCCTGGGCGGCGGATGATGGTTCGGACAGCAACCATACTGACCACCGGACATGTGGTCGACTGCAGATGAACGGGAGGACCTCATGACAACGACAACCCGCCCCGAGTGCGACCATCTCTCACAAGGTCATTCCCATCGCCCAGGCGGTGGTCATGGTAGTCGCCAGCGTTACCCACGTCCTCTGCTTGGACTGCACCCTGTCCCAGCTGGAGGACGACGACAGCGTCAGCGTCTCGGTGGACCTGCTCCGGAGGATGAGGGACGGGATCCTGTGAAGATTGAGAGAAGGGAGGCGTAGAGGTAGAGTGGCCGCCCCGCTGGAGCACAAGCACCCCCCCGGGATCCGGGTGAATGGGCCCACTTCTGGCAGCAGTTCCAGTACCGGTGGGAGTGCGACAACGATGACATGGATGACATCTGGGTTGAGGGACAGTCGTGGACGGAGCCGGCCTGCGGATTCATCCCGTCCGTGCTGCCCCGCCTGGACCACCTGACAGAAGCCGGCTCCGAGGATCCGGAGCTCTCGCTAAGAGTCCATCTCGTGGATCTGGACTGACGGGAGAAGCGACCATGGTATCGCTGTACCTGGACTGCGGATGCTTAGTACTACAGCCGCACATGATGAACGGAAGGGTCGACTGGTCCCGAAAATGACAAGTGCCAGATACGGGCTGATGGCTCCGTCCCGCCAAAAATGGAGCTAAACCCAACTCTGGTGCGCGGGTGGGAGCGCCGAATCGGTAATCTGGGGACAATACAATCCAAATACGATCGCCCTGATTAAGGGACAGTTTCGGGTAGACCAGATATGGAGGTGTACCAATGCCCAGAAGCACGTCCAGGGGAAAATGCTCCCTGTGCGGCAAGGACTATGGCAAAGGACAAATGACCACGCACCTGAAATCGTGCCTACGGAAGGCTGCCGGAGCCGTTTCCGCGAAGGGGGGCAGCAGGGCGGAAAAGTCGGGGGCCTTCCACCTGGTGGTTGAGGGGTACGGCTTGGCCGAATACTGGATGCACCTGGAAGCGCCGGTCAGCGAAAAGCTGGAGGATCTGGACCATCTGCTCAGGCAGACTTGGCTGGAGTGTTGCGGCCACTTGAGTTGCTTTGTGGTTGGGCGTCAAGTCTACTCCTCATTCACCGGAGACGACTTTTTTGACCCCAGCGACGACGATAGCATGGACTTCGAGCTGGGCCAAGTTCTCCGCCCGGGGCTGAAGTTCAAATATGAGTATGACTTCGGCGACACCACTGAATTGGCCCTCCGAGTAGTGGCGGAGACGGAAATGCCGGGGCAGGACATCCGCTTACTGGCGAGAAATGCTCCGCCCAACCTAACCTGTCATGCTTGCGGGGAGGCAGCCACCCGGATATGCACTGAATGCTACTGGGAGGGCGAAGGGCTGCTCTGTGACCAGTGTGCTGGTGGTCACGGCCGCCACGAGGACATGTCGCTGCCGGTAGTCAACTCTCCCAGGTCGGGACAGTGTGCCTTCACCGGCTTGGATTACCAGGATTTCCAGTATTTCAAGACGTAGATTCTGAAAGGCTGGCCAACCGCAGGTCAGGGCTATCACTTTAGATGACATGGGCCCCGTCGTTACGGCGAAGGAACGTCACTTCCACGAAGGCAGGGGCCGGAACCCATACGGTTGGGACTCGGTAGAGGCGGCATGCCCAGGCGGCTTCCTGGATTCCGGCGTCCGCCGGAATGACGGGACAAGCCTGAGCCCGGCAATGACATTGCCGACGTCGGCAATCGCTACTGGCATCAGTAGTGCGGCTGTAGTATTAGGGACAATCTCCTGAACCTGTCCTCGGGTCCGTCTTGACAGGACCTGGACATGCCCATGATCCCCAACTCCCCGGACCCGGACCGGCACAAGAAGCCGATGTGGCGGGGCTGGCAGATGGCCGAGTTCCGGCCCTCCCTGCAGGAATCCCTGGAGCATCGCCGCACCGGAGGTCTGGGCGAGGTTCACGTAATGGATGTTGTGGGCACCCAACTGGCGCGGAAGAAGAAACACGTGGAGGACTTGGAGGAAGCGGCGCCATGACCGGCTAAGAAAAGGTCCTGCTCATCGCCTATCTAGTCGACGCCGGCGAGCTCGATCCCGACGGCGACGTGGAAGCTCAGTTCCTGGACTGGTACCGGGTCCGCGAGGAAACGGTCTCCGGAGAGACGCACTACAAAGCCATACTCGATGCCGCCCGGGTGCGGGTGAAGAGCTTCGAGGAGGGACGGTAGGCTGGCCTGGCCGAGGGCGCGGCGAAGCTGGGCTGGGACCAGTTGGAGACCAGGCCGGGCTTTCACCGCTTCATGGATCATGTCCACCGGGCGGAGGGTTAACAGCCGGGACCCCTCAAAAAACCGACGTGGCGGCCCCTGACCGGGGCAGATCGCCGGGTTTTATGTCCGGAAGACGTGGGGCCGTTTCGGGGGAAACAGCCCGGCTTTGGACATTCTGGAAGGAGAGAACGGCCACGAGTAGAATGCCACCATGACCACCGGAACCGACCGCATCGAGGCCCTCTTCCAGGACGCCCGCGAACTCCGGGCCGACGTGCTGGAGATGCTCGCCGAGGGCAGGATACGCAACGCCGCCGAGAAGGCTTGGGGCGCGACGAAGCGGGCCACCGACCCCTCATTCTAGCCAGGACGACCGGCGAGGAGCCGGAGCGGACTCCGGAAACCGAGGCAGCGCTACAGATGCTGGCATCCCTGCACGAAGCCGTCCGCCAGGAACGCCTGGTTGCCCGCTACTACACCCGGCCGGGGTCAATCCACGGTCACTGCTTCTACATGGGTCTGTGCGACCCCTGGACCAGATGGAGCACCGGATCCGGCAGACGGCCGACTACATCGATGACGCCGAGCGCCTAGCTGAAGGAGAGACGCTGTGAGGAAGATGGCGATCCTGGTTGCTGCCGGCCTGTTGCTGGCTATGGCGATGGTTGCCGCGGATGCGACGCCGGCCAGTCCTGGGGACACTATCACCGTGGAGGCCTCGGGAGCTACGTCCAGCGGATCCCTTCAGAAACCGGTGATAACCACTGTCCCCCTCCCCCGGCACTGAGGCTCGCACTCCCCCACCACCGACCCCTGATTTGTTTCCGACAATCCTTCATGTCAACTACAGGAGGACCTGAGGATCTTACGAACGACTGCTCCCAGGCCAGTTCGGAGCCGGAGACCTCCAAGCCCGCAACGCTGCAGGCTCTTCTCGCCCAGGCCGGCGTACTGGCTGACGACGTGGTTGAAGAGAACAGAGTTGTGGTCAGCGCCGACCCGGACTCCGAGGAGGCCGTCGAGTGCCCGCGCTGGGCCCGCGTGGTCGTGCAGATACTGACGCAGGCGGCGGAGATTGCCGTGGCCCTGACCGTCTGGATGGGGCGCAGGATCCATGATGCTGGTACCAGGTGGGCAGCCTGATTGTGAGGTGTGTTGGTGACTGCAACGCAATCACGTTATAATGACGTGACATCGGTGCTGGAGGCCAATCATGGCTAGCATCACAGTACGCAATCTGGACGAGGGGTTGAAAAGGCGCCTCCGCATTCGTGCAGCTGAGAACGGCAGATCCATGGAGCAGGAAGCCAGGGATATCCTGAGGGCCGCGCTGGATCAGGAAGCCCCGGCAGGGCAGAATCTGGCAACCTCGATTCGCGCCCGCTTCGAACCCCTCGGCGGCGTCGAGTTAGTCCTGCCGCCCCGTGAGCCCATGTCCGAGCCGCCCCAGTTCGACTGAGGCGGCGATGATCGTCCTGGACACCAACGTCGTCTCGGAGCTGATGCGCCCCAGTCCCGCTGCCCAGGTCATTGAGTGGGTTTCCCAGCAGGCAGCTCCGACCATGTACTTCACAACCATCAGCGAAGCCGAGTTGCGTTACGGGGTTGCGATCTTACCGGCAGGCAGACGCCGGGATGGGCTGCTGTCCGGGATTGAGGGGATGCTTCGGGATGACTTTGCCGGGCGCATCATCCCATTCGACCGGGCGGCGGCTCTCGCCTACGCCGAGATAGCCGCCGGACGCCGCGCCTCCGGGCATCCCATCAACCACGCCGACTGCCAGATCGCGGCCATAGCCCGCTCCACTGGGGCAGCGGTCGCGACCAGGGACGAAGAGGACTTTGAGGGGTGTGGGATTGACGTGATCAACTCCTGGGCAAACCCGGCGTTACCGGGGTGATCCGGTCATGGCAGGAACAACAACAAAACTAAGGACACTCCGAACAAGTCCGGCGGATTATGGCATAGGGAAGGCTCTTTTTCCCTGGCAGTGCCGGACGGACCAATCGCAGGCGGCCCAAGACCGATTGGCACTCCAATCCAGGGCTGGATATCTCCACCGATCCCTCGCAGTCAATTAAATTTGGCCGAAAGTGAGAACAAATCCTGGCAGCCATGCCCCGAGAAGATCAACCACCGGGAGCGGTAGAATGCTCAACCCGCCAGAAAACAACGCGGGCGCGCCACCCTCAATTCCCTCGGCCCTCCGGAACTGCCTTTCGCTGGACCTGGAAATAGACCAGGATAGCCGCCTCATCGCCGTGGCCGCCTACCGGCCCGACACCGGCGATGAACTCCACTTCGAGGGCGACCACGCCCGACACCCCGCCAGCATCCGGTGCATCGACCAGCTGAGCCAGGGCGCCGCCTTCATAATGGGCCACAACATCCTGAATTTCGACGTCCCCCACCTGCGGGCCATCAATCCCGACCTTGATCTGCTCCGTCTCCCCGTCGTCGATACCCTGTGGCTCAACCCCCTCGCCTACCCGCGCCGCCCCTATCACCACCTGGTCAAGCACTACAAGGACGGCGACCTGATCCGGCAGACCCGCAACAACCCCCTGCTGGACAGCAAGCTCGCCTTCGACGTCCTCACCAACCAGGTCCGACAGTTCCGCCAGGCCCCGCCCAACATGCTGGCCGCATACCACCACCTCTGCACTTCCAGGGGAGAGCCTGGACCCGACATGGTCTTCACCGCCCTGAGGGAGGCGTCGAGGCCCGACGCCGCCGACCGCATCCGGAACCTGCTCCAGGACAAGGCCTGCACCGCTGCGGTGGAAACTGCCATCGCCAACATACCCCGCCTGGGGTGGGAGACGGCCTTCGCCCTGGCCTGGATCAACCTCGAAGAACGCGATTCTTCCCTGGCCCCCTGGGTCATCCACCAGTTTCCCGGGGCCCACCGGACCATCCGGGCCCTGCGGGGAGTTCCGTGCGCCGGACCCGGCTGCCAATGGTGCCAGGAACGGCACAACCCCCAAGCGGAGCTGAAACGCTGGTTCGGGTTCGATGACTTCAGGCCGGAGCCGTCAACCCCCGAAGGAGACTCCCTCCAGGGGAAAGTGGTCACCGCCGCACTGGCTCGGCAGGACCAGCTGGCCATACTTCCCACCGGCGCCGGGAAGTCACTCTGCTACCAACTGCCCGCCCTGACCCGCTACGACCAGACCGGAGAGATGACCGTCGTCATATCGCCCCTGGTGGCCCTGATGGAGGACCAGGTGCGGAACATGCAGAAGGTCCACCTGGGCTGCGTCACGCTGAACCACCTGCTGTCACCACAGGAGCGCAAGGAAAACATATACCAGGTCAGGCAGGGACAGGCATCCATCCTGCTGATCTCTCCGGAGCAGCTGCGAAGCCGGACGGTCAATAACATCCTCGAAACCAGGAAGGTAGGCCTCTGGGTGCTGGACGAGGCCCACTGCCTCTCCAAGTGGGGCCACGACTTCCGGCCCGACTACCGGTACATCGGCCGCTGGATAGCCCGCAGGTATACCGGAGACGAACGGGGCACAATACTCTGCCTTACCGCCACGGCCAAGCCCGACGTGGAACGGGAGATCACCGACTACTTCACCGAGACCCTCAACCTGCGTCTGGAAGTGCTGGACGGAGGCGCCGAGCGCGTGAACCTGGACTTCGTGGTGATGCAGACCACCAACGCCACCAAGATGGACCACATCCGGCAGGTCCTGGAGGACGAGCTCACCAGCCAGCCGGACGGCGGCGCCATCATATACTGCTCCAGGCGCAGGCACACCGAGGAAATCGCCAACTTCCTGAACAGCACGGGAATGAAAGCCAGCCACTTTCACGCCGGGCTGAGCCCGGACGAAAAGCGCGAGACCCAGGAAAGATTCATCTCAGGGGACCTCAGGATCCTAGCGGCAACGAACGCTTTTGGCATGGGAATTGATAAGCCTGACGTTCGCCTCGTGCTGCACAGCGACATACCCGGCTCCCTGGAGAACTATATGCAGGAGGCAGGCCGGGCCGGCCGGGACCAGCAGCACGCCAGGTGCATCCTCCTCTACACCCCGGAGGACACCGAGCAGCAGTTCTCCCTGAACGCCCACTCTCAAATCAGCAGGCAGGAGATCGAGAGCGTCCTCAGGGCGCTCAGAAGACTGGACGAAAGAACGAAGCAGAAGACAGACATCGTGGCCACCCCGGGCGAGATCCTGGCCGAAGACACCGAGGGCGACTTCCATCGGGACACCGTCAGCGACGATACCCGGGTCAGGACCGCGGTCGCCTGGCTGGAAGAGGCCACCCTGGCCACCAGGCTGGAAAACGAGGTGAGAATCCACCCGGCCAGCCTGAAGGTGCCCAACCAGAGCGCCGCCCGGGAGCGCCTGGAACGGACATCCGGAATGGACCGAATCACCAGAAACAAGGCGCTGGACATAATACGCCGGGTCCTGAACGCCCCACCGGACCAGGGCATCACCACCGACGAGCTGGCCAACCTCACAGCCCTCAGCAGCCAGCAGGTGCAGAACATGCTCCAAATGCTCCACCATGCCGGTATCCTGAGCGACGATCAGGCAATCACCTGCTTCGTCCACCAGGGCGTTGCCGGCCACTCCCGGGAGCGGTACCAGCACGCCGCGCGCATGGAGCAGGACCTCATACGGCACATGGAGGAGCGAGTCCCCGACCAGGACATAGGGGAGGCCCAGCCGCTCCACCTAAGGGAGGCCAGCTCGGCGCTGCAGCAGGCCGGACACCCGGCGGCCCTCCCGATGAAGGTCCAGAACAGCCTGCGCAGCATCAGCCAGGACGGGAGGTACGCATCAGCCCTGGAAGGCGCCGAAGCCACCAGCGGAGCCCCGGGCCAGGGCAACATCAGGCTGAGGAACACCGGGAACGAGACCATCCAGGTCACCCTCCGGCAGGGCTGGAGCCGCATTGAGGCCGACGCCGAGGAGAGGAGAAGGGACGCCGACCGCATCCTGCAATTTCTCCTCGCCCAACTCCCCCAGGGAGTCCGGGGCAAGGACCTCATGGTCGACACCACCCGGGGCAACCTCGCGGAGGCCTTGACCCGGGGCCAGAACGGACACAACGGGCCCAACGGACGCAACAGGCAAGCGATGGACCACCGGCTCGACAACGCGATGCTCTGGCTGCACCACCAGCAGATCATCCGGCTCAACCGGGGCCTCGGCATCTTCACCCCGGCCATGACCATCCGGCTGGAGAAGGAAGGCGGCCATTTCACCAACGCCGACTACGAGCCCCTGCAGAACCACTACGACGCCCAGACTGTCCAGATCCACATAATGGCGGAGTACGCCCGCCGCGGCCTGGAGTCCACCGCCGACGCCATACGGCTCACCATGGACTACTTCAGCATGGAGCAACAGGACTTCCTCAAGAAATGGCTGCCCAACCGGGAATCCGAGATGCAGCGGCAGACCACCCAGGAGTCCTTCCGGAGGATTGTCACCGACCTGAACCACCGGACCCAGCAGAACATCGTCAGCGACGACCGGGTCCAGACCAGCGTCCTGATCATCGCCGGGCCAGGGGCCGGCAAGACCCGGGTGCTGGTGCACCGCATCGCCTACCTGCTGAGGTGCAAAAGAGAACCGGCCGGATCGATCATCGCCCTGGCCTACAACCGTCACGCCGCGGTGGAAATCCGGCAACGCCTCCACGAACTCATCGGGGAGGACGCCCGGGGTGTCCTCGTAATGACCCTCCACAGCCTGGCAATGCGACTGACCGGAGAGACATTCGGCCAGGTCATAACCGGCAACCAGACTTCCGATGGACAAACCACCGTGCCCGCCAACAGCCAGCAGGAAACCGAGTCCTACTTCACCGCCATGCTCCAGCGCGCCGTCGCCCTCCTGGGGGACCGGAACGCCAGCGACCCGGAGCGGGACGAGCTCAGGGACCGGTTGCTGGCCGGTTTCCGCTGGATTCTGGTGGACGAGTATCAGGATATGAATGAGCTCCAGTACCAGCTCATATCCGCACTGGCCGGCCGGACCAGGAACGACCCGGGCCAGAAGCTCAGCGTCTTCGCCGTCGGTGATGACGACCAGAACATCTATGCCTTCAAGGGCGCCAGCACCGAGTACATCCGGCGCTTTGAGAGCGATTACAACGCCCGGCGGACCTACCTCACCGAAAACTACCGGTCCACCCGGGCCATCATCAGCGCGGCCAACCACGCCATAGAACCGGCAAAGGGCCGGATGAAGGCCGGCGAGCCCATCAGGATCAACCGGCGCCGGGAGCGTGACGAGAGCGGGGGCTCCTGGCAGGCCATGGACCCCGTCGCCCAGGGCCGGGTCCAGGTGGTGCCCGCCGGTTCGAAACACGTCACTCAGGCCCAGCTGGCCCTCCGAGAGCTGCGCCGCCTGGAAAACCAGGACCCCCTCAACTGGGATTGGAGCCGGGTGGCCATCATCGGCCGGAACTGGGAAGAGCTGGAGACCGTCGCCGCCCTCTGCGAGATGGACAACATCGACGTGCAGCTGGCCTACGAGGATTTCACCGCCACCTGGCAGCTCAGGGAGACCCAGGCCCTCATACAGGCGGTCAGAAAAGAGCCGGACAAAGTTGTATCCCCAGGGAGGTTGACCGAGCTCCTGCAGACTCAGGCTCAAAACCGCTGGACCGAGATGCTCGAGGAGGCCCTGGCCGACCACGCCCTGGAGGTCGGTGAATCCCTCCAGCCGGCGGGAGAGTTCCTCCACTGGCTGGGAGAATGGGCCAGGGAGAGCCGCCGCAAGCAGAAGCACCTGCTGGTCACCACCGCCCACCGGGCCAAGGGGCTGGAGTTCGACCACGTCGTCATCCTGGACGGGAAGTGGGATCGTACCACCCCCAGGGAGGACCCAGACGCCCCGCGGCGTCTCTACTACGTCGCCATGACCCGTGCCCGCCAGACCCTCACCCTGATGAGCCTGGACAATCCCTCGGGATTCGTCTCCCAGCTTGCCGGCAGGCCCGAGGTGCTGCAAAGGGACCGGGCAGCCGAAATACCCGAACCCCCCGAGAACCTGCCCACCCTGCGCCGGCGTCTCCGGCTGTCGGACGTCAACCTCAGCTTTGCCGGCTACCGGAATCCCCGCCACGCCGTCCATCAGGCCATCGCGCAACTGCAGCCCGGAGACCCCCTGGACGTCAACACGGCAGCCAGCCCATGGGAGTTGACCAGCCTGGGTGAGACCGTGGGAAGGCTGGCCAGGGGATTTCCAACGGCCGACATTACAGGCAGGCTTGAAGCGAGAGTGCTGGCCATCTGCACCTGGAACAGGGACAAGTCGGAAGGAGAGCACCGTGACCGGCTCCGCACCAACGAGTGGGAGGTTGTGGTACCAGAGATCCTGTCCCTGTAAAAGGCGGAGGCAAAGTGGACCACGCGGACGGATCCCCAGCCCCAGGGCGAGGCCAGAGCGCTGACCGCTTCGGTCCTGACGGCGACTCCCGTCACCCCTGAAACAGGTTCGCTAAAGTGCCGTTCCGTTGGGTTAACGTAACGGCGCTTGTCCGTATCAAACCGGGCCGTAATGAGAAACAGGTGGAGGGCCTGGAGGTAGTGACTCCACGACCAACGAATTGAACCCAGGGTAACAAGATGGTCTGACGCCTCTTTCGGAGCCTGCGCAAGGGCCTCATGGATGGGCCTTTCGTGGTGGACCCTGAATCAAGGGATATGATGGTGTTGTCACTGAGCCGGGCAATGGTTCAGACTGATGACGTGGGCAACGCCCGTCTGGTCAAGAGGGGGACTCATTCGGATGGCAAGGATGACATTGCCGCGGCCTTGACCCTGGCCGCTGGCGCATGGGACCGAAGCCCGACGAAACAGCAGACCTTATCAGGGAGGCGATTCTGGTATGACGACAGCGGAGCGCCGAAGCTGCGGAACCTGCGGGGGCCGGACCTGCATTTCCTGTGGGCGGACGGTCTGGCCGGCGCCGCCGGACCCCAGGCGGCAATGGCCGCGTCCGGGAACCTGACCGGCCAACCCTGACCGGCAACCCGAACCTGCCCCGGAGATTGAACGCTCCGGGGTATTTTCTTTGGGGGGGTTGACGTGCCGTAACTGTTACTATATCTTGGGTCGAGTAACAGTTACGGAGGATAGCCAATGGCTAAGGGGAACGCACAGCGCCAAAGGGAGCATCGCCAGCTTGTGAAGGAACGGAACGAACAACCGGCGGAAGTCCGGGCCGCGTTTCAGCGGGTGAAGATTGATGTTGAGATTGTGGACAACCGGATCAATGTCGGCCATACCTTTGCCAGCGTAGTGGACCGAGCCACCTTGGAAGCATGGGCAGCGTCGAAGGGTGTCACCCTGGACACCCTGATAGACGCTCAGACAAGACAAGTAATCGCCAAGCATATCAAGGGTGGCGGAATCCGGCGGGTGGAGTAATGACCACCAAGACCTTGACCGCCAAGCAAGGCCGCAATTCTTGGGCTGCACTCCAACCATGAACCATTTCCGACACGAGCCCAAGAAGGGCAAGGATGGGGGCAAGTAATGACTACGGATGCCGAAGCCGAAAGGCGGACCCAGTGGTTAATATCCCATGCGCTGGACCTGAGCGGGCGGGCTTTTAAGATGCTGGTTATTCTCACAAGCCAAGCCGACGCCGAGGGGCAATGCTGGCCGGGAATGTCGGCAATGTCAGCGTCAACCGGAATGCCAGAGCGCAGTATCCGGTACTCATTGTCGGAACTGCGGGCCAAAGGGATAGTTTGGACTGCTAAGCCGGGGTGTACCGTCTGCCAGACCAACCCCTATCACGTCAACTTTGCGCCCAAGGCCAAGTAGGGCAAAAAGACAGCCGCCGGCACAATCCGGCGGCTGGCCCCTTTGACATCCTCCATTCCTGCCCGTATCCCATCGGACGCCAAACCGAATCGAGCGCATGAGAACGCTACTTCAGACAATCAGGAGAACATCTTCATGGTAATCTCTGCCACGGAAACACGCAACCTGGACCTGGACGTACTGACACCCGGAAGCCATGACGATAACCCCGAAGTCACCTTGCCGATTGTGGACTTAGTAAGCCAACTCCCAACGCCAGACCAACCGGAGCATAAACCAGGCGGGCCGCTGGACCGCAACAAATGGCGTGAATCTTGGGCGCCCGTCGTGGGCAACGCTGCCTACAAACTGCTGGATATTCTCTGCAACTACGCCAACGCTGAGGGTATTTGCTGGCCGTCGAGGGCGGCGCTTGCGGCCAAGTCTGGCCTGCCGCTACGAACCCTGGACCGGAGCATTGCCGAGTTGAAGCAAAGGGGCGCGGTCAACGTCATTTCGGACGGTTGCGCCGCCCACACGTCTAACACTTGGCAGCTTACCGGCGGCCTGAATGAGTGGGTAGCTACTGCCACTGGTGGCAAGGGGCTACTGCCACCAGTGGCAAGGGGGCTACTGCCACCAGTGGCAAACAGAACCCTTTCTTCTTCGAACCCCAAAAAGGAACCCCGTAGATCCGGGGTTAGCTTGCCGGACAAGGGGCCGGAACCAGCAACCGCCGGGGCACGTTTCGACGAAATGGGCGGAAGAAGAAAAGAAAAAGAGGGGCGGGGCCGGTCTGCTCCGCAACCAGCCCAGAAACCGTCAAGGATGACGGAACCAACAGATAGTGCGCCCGAGCCGCCACCGCCCGCGTCCGCTAGGGACAAGGCTATTGGCGATTGGATGGCTGCCAACTTCCCGTCTGTGCCGAGTTTCGCCTTCGCCAACGCGATGGTGCGCCGGTACTGGCAATGGTGGAGCGCACCAAACAACCCGAAGGGCTGGCGTTGTTCACAGGCTGGGGCTGTGGAGCATTACACGGCATCACTGGAACACTGGAACCAACTCAAGCGGGACCTGCCCGACAAGATAGCCAAAGGTGGCATACCGGAAGTTGTGCCGACAGCGGAAGCGCCCCAGGAACCGATAGATTGCCGAGGGTTTACCGCGGTGGGGCTGTGCGGCAACCTGACAACCAAACCCAAGGCTAAAATGACCTACGGCGGCGCAATCGTGGCCGATGGTTGCGAAGTGTGCCAGTAACAGCGGCGCCGAACCAACTACAGGAGAGGAGGAGAACATGGAACGGCTGATGACGACGCCGAAACCTAGATGCGGAATGTGTTGTGAGGAGCCGGGAACCCACTACACCAAACAAGGGGAGCCGGTCTGCGAGACGTGCATAGCCTACATCCGCCTTGCCATTCGCTCGAGGGCGGCAGGGATGAGTGATGAGATGATGGTGGACTCACTCAATCGTGCTTTCGAGTGGGAATACAAGATTGATTGGACACCAGAATAGGCTCTCGTCGCCGCACAGCAACCCAAACCGCCACGTTTCCGCCCTTCGGGTAGTCGTCCAGGGACACCTGGGGGCGGGAAACTGACCCGGTTTGGGGACCCGGAGCTGCAGCCTACCGACCCTCTACCGCAGGCCCACGCACACCGCGCCAGGACGCGCGGACCCAGTTCCATCCGTCTGACAAAGTGGAGTAAAATGGACGCCATGACCATCCAGACCGACCGAGTTCAAGAGATATTTCAGGATGCCCGTTCCCTGCAGGCCGCCGCCGTTGACCGGCTGGACCAGTGGGATATCCGGGACGCCGCGGAGAAGGCATGGGGAGCCACCAAGCGCGCCACCGATGCCCTCATCCTGGCAAGGACTGGCAAAGAGCCGGAGCGGACGACCGAAACCGGGGCGGAGCTCCGGAAGCTGCAATCCTCGGACCCACGAGTCCGCAGCGCCAACCTGCGCCGACGCTACTACGCCCGCCAAGCCGAGCTCCACGGCCAGTGTTTCTACAACGGCCTGTGCGATCCCCTGGAAGACACCGAGCGACAAGTCCGCCGGACCACCACCTATATCTACGACGCCCAGCGTCTAGCCGGCATAGCCTGACCCCGATCCGGGTCCGGCCCCCACAGCCACCGCGCCAGGATGCGCGGACCTGGCCAGCAGAGGGCCTGAAAACTCGTCCAGCGGGAGTCTCAACAAGCCTCCGGAGAGGGCGAAAATCCTGTTGTACATGGATTCTGCTTATCCGTGCCTATTTTCTTATATAAGTACCCCCCCTCCCGCTCCCCAGGCTTGATTTTGGAAATTCCAAAAGTACAATCGCTCCTGCTCATTTACGTTTGCGACCGGAGGGGGGTCCCGTGCGTGAATCGAAATGTACAAGGTTTGTGCTTACGGAAGACCCCCCCATGGACACCCCCTTTGGGGGGAATTTTGCCCCTCGCCAGTCTCAATAAGTTGACGTTCCTCGCCGTGGGGCGGGCCGACGGACCACCTGCAGGAGACGTGATGGAAGCCATTGACGCACCACTTGCTTACTGGGAAACTAAGATTCCAGAGAGATTACTAGTAAGCAAGGGGCGGAGATGCCACAGAAGCGGAAGCTGGACCAGACGACGCTGTTGGCGCTGGATGCCCAGGGCCTGACCGCCGTGGCCATCCAGCGGCGGTTGGCCGACACAGGGACCACGGCGAGCATCAACCTGGTCCGCCTGCGCCTGTCGGAAGCACGTCGGGACGCCCGGGGGCAACCGCCGGCCCCGAAGCCGCAGCGCAAAGACTCAGCCACCAGCCGGCGGCAGCGCCATCTGGCCGAGGCAATCAACCTGGTCACGGCCCTGCGGGACGACCTGCAGGGCGTCCTGGACGGCTGGGTCAGCAGCTTCGCCGTCACCGAACGTTACGAAAGGTTTCAGGCGGCGGTCGAATCGCTGGAATCGGCAGCCGAGGCGCTGGAAGCCGTTGACGTTAGCTGGTAGGCCAGGCTCAGCGGCCGCTGGGGGCCGGACGGCGTGGAAACGAGCGTCCCGGTTCGGACAAGGCCGGTTACGTCAACCCACAAGAATGGCGATACAGCAGTGGGTTTTCGTCAAGACTGTCCTGCAACTGGGACTGCCCAAAAACAGCAACACTGAACCAATGCGCCCGGATGCCCACCTGGTTATCATCGGTGACATTCAGACGATAACCGGGATGGTATTCAGTGATGGTCACTCGACTAACCAAACAGGAGGCGATGGTAGTCATGGGGATATCATCGTCAACGCTTGAGCGAAGGATCAAATCAGGCGAGGTCCAGGTTGAAATTGAGCATGATGGCGGAAGGCGGCGGGTGTGGGTTGTGGGAGATGATAACCAGGGTGATCTACCACCCGATATTCAGCATGGACCGTCAGATGATAACCAGGTGGCTATCCTGAATATCCAGTTGAAGGCCGCACTGGACCTTGCTGAATACCGGTGTGAACTACTGCGAGAAGCTGAGGCTAGGTTCAGTCAGGTCCTGCACCAGTTGGACACGGTGACCAAAATGCTGCCAGCCCCGGCACCGGTGGTGAAGCGCCGGAGTTGGTGGCCATGGTCCCGCGGTTAGGTTCGCCAACAGGCACCAATTTAGTGAGGGAGCACCGCCGTTAGGCCAGGGAGATGTTCGTTCCCCTGTTGTCCCACTCCCCGGACCACGCCCAGTGCGACTTCGGCGAGGCCCGGGTGATCATCGGGGGAGTGGTGCGGAAGGCCCACTGCTTCCACCTCGACGTCATCCAAGACAAGGCCCCGGTGGACGAGATCTATGAACAGCCCACCCGCTGGCGGGGCTCGTTGATGAGCGACTACGCATCCATGTTCCAGAAGGCGCTACAGGTGCTCCCCCGGCGGCGACCTCCGCAGACCTGGTCACCGGCTCGGAGGTGGTCCTGACCGTGGTCCACGTGTATGACCGCCGGCCCGAGGCCACGAGCCTGCTGAACCTGGCGGCCATCTGCCAGCGCTGCCACAACCGGGACGACGCCGAGGACCGCCAGGCCAGCCGCCGGATGCGGTGCTGGATGGCGCAGTTGCTGGCTGGCCAGCTCTCTCTCCACCTGGAGGGGCGCCGGTGCGGCAAGTTCACATAAATGGTGTTGTGGGAACCAAACTGGTATCAAAAGGGGCTAACTGAGCGTGACGCTGCCCCACTCACGGTGACGAGATTCGGCGGCTCTGATCCGGGGAGCGCCGAGTCTCAGTCATTTCGCAGATTGCACACCTGGAGGCAGGTATGACCGAGATGGAAATGGTGCGTGAGCTCCGGCGCGTTGTCGCCATGGTCGCGCAACAGGACCGGCGCAATGGTCGCGCCGTGGGCAACATCGACCAGTGCAAGGCGAAGGTCCGCGCGGATCTGGTCTCTGCGGTCAAGGAAAGGTTCGGGGCATAGCTCGAAGAAACTCCGGCTCCATTCCAAACGGGAAGGCAGGTTGGTGATCATCCCAACCAGGCATTTCACATCGGTCGCCGTTGAAGCGTTGGAAAAGATGGGATTCATAAAGGCAGAAGCATGAAACTGCTAACGCTGGCGGCTGGCCTGTTGCTGGCCCTGACCCTGGCCTGCGGCGGGGTACCGAAGACAGCGGGGGAACTGGAGGATGCGGTGAGCAAGTCTCTGGGGCGGCACTCGGAGCCTGATGCGCAGGTGATCGCTGACCCCACGGGCGAGTATCGGTGGTGGCCGAGTACCGTCCGCTGATACGGGAGTTGTCTGTGGTGAAGTGGGAGATGTTGGATTCCTACGAGGTCATCTACACTTCCCATGTGCCGGTTGCCGGGGCCAGCATCACCGCCTCTGCCATGCTGGTGGACGGGTTCGGGAGGGAATCGGAAGCGGTGATCTACCAGACGTGGCTCGATGGGCGCACCGCTTCGCAGGTTAACTGGAATAACACCGGCGCTATCAAGCCGGAGCTGGTCTGGAACACGGTGTACTGGCACCCGCTGCTGAAGCAGCGCGGCTCCGGTTCTAGGAGCAAATAGGAACCCCACCTCAGCGCATTCCGGCACAGCCGTGGCGACCCCGAAGCTGCTCCACGGCGGTATCCCCACAGTTCCATGCAGGCATCCCTTCTCCGTCCGGCGTCCCTTGTGGCGGGGCCTGGGTCGCCGTCCGTCGAGGTCAAAACTGCGCAAGGAGACGCGAAATGAAGACATATCCCCCATTCCCAACTTGCCGTGCGGAAGCGCCGACGCGGCGGCGATTTCGTCGTGGAGGTCTTCACCCGGGTCCAGGAGCTGATCGAGGACTGGGAGGCCGGATACCAGGCGGCGCTAGATGAGCTGGCTGCCTGGCAGCTGGATACCCACGTCCAGGACTGCAGCTGTCCGGTCTGTACGACCGCTTACCGCGTCACAAGGAACGAGCTCGGGACACTGGCAGGAACCCTCGGCCAGATGGCCGGCGACCTGGAACCTGTGAAGCATGGACCGGAGCTCACCATAATCAACACCGGCGAAGCCTTCTGCCCCGCCGGAGGGGATCCCCGCCCTCCGGCGATGTTCACTATCAGCGGCCGCTTGACCCTTGATGGTCACGTGGACCCCAGATGCGTGTGCTGCTAGGACGGCTGCTGGGCGCCGGCAAGGCCAGGGCTTGGCTGGAGCCGTGGAGACTCTGAACCTACCTCCCACCGTACCCGAGCAACAGTAACTGATGCGCTTCTCCAGTGGGGGCGGCCTGGGTCCCTGGTGGTGGGACCAGGGCTCCGTCCGCCCGTTCCGAAACTACAATCAGAGACCAAATCTAACCCGACAGGAGAGACACCGTGCTTGTTACCCCATTGTTCCCCTACCACAGGCTCCAGGATCCCAGAAGAGCCGCCGAGCTGCTCGTCCACCAGGAACTCGCCGGCAGCGGCGTCCCCGGGCAGGCTCTCTACGAGATGAGGGCCGGCGCCCATGCGCACCAGTTGGACTTCGGCATTTGGGTCGAGATGGCCGGGCGCATCGGCCTCCAGGTGAAAGGGGGTGTGTACATCTACGAGGACGGCCGGTGGTGGCTGTACAGCGTCAACGGCCGCGAACTGCTGACCTCCTGCCCCATCTCCCAGACTTTCGACGCGGCAATCGCCATAAGGGATTTCCTGAAGGACCAGCTGCGCCGGAGCGTCTTCGTATTCCCGGTCTGTTACTTCCCGGATATGCCGAGGGACCCGATCATCGAGGCCGTGGCGGCCGAGGCTCACGTCACCACATGGTGGGCGGGCACCGACCTCATCGGCCAGATGCAGGAGCTGGTGCAGACCAGGGAAATCCGGTTCCCGCCGACTGCGGCGCAGATCGTCCAGGAAGTCGCCCTGATCCGGCCGTGGATGACGCCGCAGGCCGACCCGGGTCAGGAAGAGGCACAGGCCGTCATCCAGGTGGGCGACCATCAGGTTCACGTCCACGTCCACGTCCACCTGCCGGAGAACCTGGTGGCCGCCGGCTAGTCGTTCGATTTCACCGTACAACTGCCCAGCTGCACCCGCAGCGGAGCAGGCATTCTCACCGCAGCTGCTCTCATCGGCGCCAACGTCAGCCGGTCGCGGACGGGCAGACGACGCACCGGGGCCGTTGAGGTACCGGCACCCTCCTCTGGGTCCGGGCCGTCACGGCCCAGGGAGTCGACGAGTAGATGGGAACCTGGCAGCCGGATGGACAGTACTTCGTGTCGTTTTTCAGGAACTATAGGCCAGTAAACCAGGAGATTTTCAGGGTCGTTAGTCCACTCTGATAGCCGCCGCCGAGGGCAAGGCCATTAAGGTGGAGGTATCTCCTTCACCGACGACGGTAGCGAAGAATCGCTGACCGTAGGCAGTGTCAGCGGCTTTAGCGGTTTCTGGAAGGACGTAGGGATGGGAGAACTCACGTCCGAGGTCTTCACGCTGGACGGCGTTGACTGCACGGTGAAGGTATTGACTGACTACGAAGGGGAGGTGTTCAGCCTAACCGCATCCGACTGATCTGTCGTTGGACCGCCGCCGCCGCAATCACGTCTTGACTGAGATGACGCGAGCGCGGCCCGGAGTCTACGGGCAACACCAAAAGGCCGCATACATGGGACGTAGTCCTGCCGCCGTCCGGCCTCAGGGCCGGAGCTGCAGCTCCCGGGAATGCACTCCCAGTATCCGGCGAGCGGAGTCGCGGGAGCAACTCCCCCGGCACTGGAAACCAAGTGTCCGGTACTCCTGGGGGATTCCCCACGGATTCACCCCGTTTCCTTAACAGCCCCCCTACATCAGCGCGGACGGGAATTGCAGGCCGCTTTCCCGCTGAACTGTCCGGTGGTTATAAGAGGTTATGGCTGATTGGTGAGTATTCCAACGGAGGGCAGGTTCAGAACCACCGGCTGGAGCACCCTACTCAAGTGTCCGGGCGGCCCGGGCGGCCCGAGCGGCACACTCCACCATCCTGGACCAGCCGTTGAACTTCCTGCAGGCGTCCTTCCTATTCGGGTAGTCTTTCAAGAGATGCTTGAATGCCTCACGTGGATTCGTCCTGGTCCGGGAAACCGTCAACGCCCACAGCAAATTTCTGGAACGGATGGCGCGCATGTGCTCGTCCTCCATCATGAGGCAATGCCGCAGCGATTGCTCCACCAGCCGCTCTCCCGCCCCGCAGTCCCGGTTGGCGCCATAGGTGATGATGGCCCTCACCCGCCGCAGGCAAATGCGTTCCTCCTCGGTCAGATCGTCGTGTTTCAGGCGAATGCCGGCCCGCGAGTCCGCTCTGGCTGCCAGCCAGGATATGCTGCTCAGCACTTCCCGCCGTTGGCGGGCTCGGTCCTGGGTGGTGGGCGCTCTTCCAACCGGTGCTGGGGGTGGCGATGGCGGTGTTGGCGATGTCGGAGCGGAAACCGGCGCGTTCTCGGAGCGTTCCGCACTCTCCGCCTGGGGAGGGAGATCAATGGCCGGCGGCGGTTCCCAACCAAGGTCCTCGGTCGTGGGGTCCGACCAGATCGATTCCTTGCGAATCAATTCCATCCGATCCTCCAGTGAGGGTTTGCTGCAGTCCAGCGACCGTCCCGTCGGCTGCCGGAGGTGAGGGGCCGTGTGCTCCCTGGCAATGTCGCTCAACCCCACCGGTCCGCCCTTGCGCCGCCAAACGCTTTCTGGCCCCTCCCATACGCCGGTGAGGAATGCCTTCAGGGTAGTGGTAAGCACAGGCAGATCTCCCGCCTGGTCGTCGAAGCGCTGCGCGGCCTTCTCCTCGCCGGTGATCACCAATATGGGGAACGTTTGGTTCAGCCGAACCGGGGCCAGGCGGTATGAGCGGTACTTCTCCTCTATGCGCCTCTGCGCCGTCGCTGTGAACTCGACCTCGACGGGGACCCAGATGCCCTCCTCACGGCCGGGTACCGGCAGCAGCACCCAGAGATCTGGGACCAACTGGCCATCGTGCCAGGACACCATCCATCTCCAGCCGGCCACCACCGGTATCCCAGTCCCCCGGAACGCGCCTGCCACCGCTGCCACCGTCGAGTCGTGGCGCCGCTCTCTCGTTGCAGCCTCTCCCTCCGGGTCCAGATGCGTGACCTCCACCAGTCGGCTGGCATCCACCCTATCCCGAGCAGCCAGCATGTCGACACCCCTCTGGGTGACGTAGAGGTTTTCCCCCACGCTTGTAATCAGGCCGCGGGCTTCCAGGTGGTCTAATGCAGTGGTGACCGAACTGCCGGACATGCGGAAGGCCTTCCGCATGTTCTCCTTCGTCGCGGCCCTGAAGTCTGATAAGAAGGAGAAGAGCCGGTACTCACGGACACCCCCCAGGTTCACCAGGTCGGGACCCTCTCCGATGGCCGCAGCCTCGGGATGGCCGATTGACCTGGCCTGCGGAGGCCTGTCCCCCGGAGTCCACTCGCTGTGGCTGGCCTCGGCGGACCAGACCAGGGCGCCGACGGTGTCCACCGCCCCCACCTGCACGTCGTCGCCGTAGGCGGTCCTCGACCGGAACGCCGCAAACTGGTCCAGGCCAATGGCCACCAGGGGAGGCTCTATATCCCACCTGATGGGATCTTCAGGGCCGTGTAGGCAGCGGATGAACGGAGAACCCAGCCGGAGACTCCGCGACCGGTAGTCCTCCTGGGGCAGCAGGCCGGCCCAGAAGAAGGGGAGGGCGTAATATCGGGGACGCTTGTCATCCCGCTCAAAACGCCAGATGGCTGCGGCGTGCAGGCGACCACTGGGCAACCACCTGACGTCCGTCAGGGTGGGCCTGCCCAGCCAGACATAACTGCTGCATGCCGGATCCGGATGCGGGGACTGCCACTGAAACGGTTCAGCGATCCCGCTGGTCCAGAACGCAGGCAGGATCTCGTAGAGACACTTGATCATGGGGAGCCAGAGCAGCATCCTGGTGACACCGTCCTCCGTCATCTGCCAGGTCAGGGGGAGGGCTGCTCTAAGCAGGCCGTTGTGATGGAAAGGCTTGGTCACGTGCATCACGCCCTGCCGCGTCAGCACATACCGCCGTTGCTTCCGGTGGGTCACGACTATATCGCGACCGGCGATCATTTTGTCCTCCTCCAACTGGGTGCAAGTCTCGCGAATGTCGGAAGGTAGATCGGGTCTTTGGGCGAGATCCGGGGCAGACGCCCACGGCTGCTGCGCCAGAACGACGAGGATTCTCTCCTCCAGGGGGAACTGTTCGAGTGCTGGCTGCATGGTTGTCACCTCCGGTCCGACTCCCACATAGAAGTATACGGAGAAATTTGGCTCCACTTTTTTCGCATACAGGACCCGTTTTGCCCGGGGGCAGAAATTGCCCTGCAGAATCCCCCTGCACCGGGTCCCCAACCCCATACCCAGGGCCTCCTGCCCGCCGTGGCCACCGGCCTCACCGACCAGGACCGGCGCCGGATCAAGGACGCCCTCGACCACAGTGTATCCGCCAACACCCGGGGCATGTACGCCTACGCCTGGCGCTCCTTCGAAGAGTGGGCCCAGGCCCGCGGCGTCCCAGCCCTGCCGGCTTCAGCAGGCAAAGCCCCGCAACGCCGAGGCCCTGGCTGCAACCGGCATGCTCGGGGTGGTCCCTCAAAAAATTGTAGACCACAACACTTGACCTGCGTTTTGGCGGAATAGGTTAGACAGCCTGTCCTCGGGAGTGCTCCGCCGACGGGGTTCGCATGACAGCTACTCGTCCATTCCTCCCTCGCTGGGCGAACCGGTTTCAGATTGTCCACCGCCTCCCACTTCCGCTTCCATCATCCGCCCCCGGATGCGGTCCCGGCAGGACTGATGCTCCGTGGCGCCGATGAAGGTGCAGCCCAGCTTCCTCGCCCCCAGCGCCGTGCCGGCCCGATCCAGCATCATCGGGTCGCAGATCGTCTGTCCGGGCCGGCACAGCTTCCTGACGATCAGGTCCATGGCGGTCTCGTTCCGGTCGAGGCCTGCGGGCAACTCCCCCGGCGGGGGAACCGTGATCAGGTCGTCCACGCCGGCGGGCCGGAAGGCGGACTTGCCGTAGACGAGCAGGGGCCTGCGGTGGAGGTCCAGGAAATACGGGCGCCTGGAACTATTGGGCGGTCCCTGGAAGAGGACGTCCTGCTCCATGATCCACCTGATCCCCTCGTGCTCCAGATGCGCCAGCATCCAGGGCAGAAGCATACCGCTGCCCATCACTGCCATCAGGCCGGATGGCTTCAGGGCGTGGGCCGCCAGAGCCGCCAGGTCGGAGTACAGGAACAGCTGTTTCTCGTCATCAGGGGGATGGGTGATGATGACGTCGACGGTGTTGGCCGGTACCAGCCGGAGCAGGTCGGGGACCTGCGCCACGTGCAGGGTCATGGTCTCACCCAATGGCTGCGCCAGCATGTTCGCCAGGGCCGCCGCCTCGGCCGCCTCGGCCATCTCCCGCCCAACCCGCTCCACCGCCCGGCTGACGGTCCGGACCTCCTTGTTCATCACCAGCTCCACCGCCCTCTCCTGCACCTCCGGCGGCTGGGATACCACCCGGGCGGCGTCCGTCCCCCTGATCCTCCAATCCCTCACCGCCTGCTGCAACGCCGGCACGGCCTCGCTGTTCTCCGACAGGACCTGGGCGAAATAGTTGACGAGCCGGACGCTCACTCCGTACCGTTGGGCCATGATGTCCCGGGTTTTATTCTGCAAATTTGCAGAATTTTGGTCCTCCTCCCGGGGCCTCCCCCGGGTGGACCACTCCGAGGCCGTCCAGGCTGCCCTCCCCCGCGCGTTGCTGTCCATTGCCAGGAAGGGAATGGCCGCTGCGGCAAGGGCCTCGGTCGGGTCCGCATCGTCGGCCAATCGCTCGAACGGCGGCTCCACGCCGGCCTCTTCGTAGGCCTGCAGGAGTGCCACTCCGAAGATGATCTCGTCCCTCCAGACGATGACGGCGGGGCGGAAACCATGCTGGGCAATCCGGACCACCAGGGCGGCATGCCGCGTTGGGGACAGCGGCGGGAACGACTCCGCCAACTGACTGATGGGATAGGGGTATTCCTTCGGGTTGTCCGTCATGGGACACCTCCTCAAAATGTGGTGTCCATATTTTGGACTGGAACTTGCACCCCATTCTTTGTCATGGCGGGCATGGTCAGCCGGGGGTTCTTGGAGAGGTCGGATGGACCGAGAAATGCGGTCTTAGGTCATTCAGGGGAGTCAATTCATCAGCCTGGAGTTCACCCAGGCCATCCAAGAGCACTGGGTGAAGATCAGCATGGACGGGAAGAGGCGGTACTCCGACAACATCTTCGTGGAGTGACTGTGGCGGATGGTGAAGTACGAGGAGGTGTACTTGAAGGCTGACGCCAGCGTCCTGGAGCCCA
Organism: Dehalococcoidia bacterium; assembly: GCA_965262485.1. Taxonomy (GTDB): domain Bacteria; phylum Chloroflexota; class Dehalococcoidia; order Lucifugimonadales; family UBA3495; genus Bin87. The sequence goes on from CBDHFL010000001.1 coordinate 41,322, forward strand.
GATAGGGCTGGAAGACTACTTCCGGTTCTACAACGGGCTCAGGCCCCATCAGGCCCTGGGCTACCGGACCCCGGCCGAGGTCTTCCACGGGGAGCAGGGAGCCGTAGTAGGGGAGTCTGATGGAAGGAGGTGTCCACCGGCAAAGGAGACCGAATCACTGGCAGGAGAGCCGGGATTCTCCCTTAACTCAGCCCTAACTCAGCCCAAATGATGGGATCCACCTCAGCAGACATGCTAGACTCCTTCAGGGTTTTCACTTAAGAACAAAACCATCTAGGAGACATTATGATGCTTAACAATACGAACGACACGGATTCGCAGCACCTGTTGTTGGCCTTGGCACAGACCTATCCTGTGTCCCGCTTGGATTTGGCCCCCCCGGGTTGTCATTACAGTTTGCCCCACGGAGCCTGGATATTGGACGACCTTAAGACTTTGTTGGCTGACACCCCTGGAAGAGCGATGCCCGCTACGAAGAAGGCGGACAACGAGACCGGAGAAGACGAGAAAGGAGCATAAGTCTGTCTCAAAAAAATGAACTGAAAGAACGTTCACGACTTGCTCCGGAAGTGCTAATTCTAGGGAGCAAGTTTGATTTGTCCTGCGACTACGTGGTAGCACAGCTGCGAAGGAGAGGAGCCAGTTATTTTCGCCTAAACTCCGAGGATCTCCACGAGTTATCCATAGTCGCGGTTCCAGAAGAACCCAGAGTTTCCATCTCGGCCGATGGATTCGATGTTGACATCGCTGCAGATAGTTTGAAAGCCATCTACTTTCGGCGAGGCGTTTATGTTCGTGAACTAGGGAACCAGCACCGTTCGGAGCAAGAACAATTGGCTAGGGCCCAATGGTCAGTTTTCATGAGAAGCTTCATGGTGTTTGAATCGTGTTTATGGATAAACCATCCGACGGCGACCTACAAGGCGGAACATAAAGCGGTCCAGCTTTCTGTTGCCCATTCCATCGGCTTTGACGTGCCACGCACAGTGATAACTAACGCCCCCGCCGGGATCGGGGTTGCTGCCAAAACAGCGTCTAAAGTGGCGGTCAAAGGATTGGACACTGTCTTGGTTCGGCACAACGGTCTGGAGACATTCGGATATACGACCCTGATTGACACTGATGTGGCGAAACATTCGAATGTTTCATCCGCACCTTTGATTGCTCAAGAAGCATTGGAAAGAAAGCTCGACCTCCGAGTCACGGTGGTCGGGCAGCAGGCGTTTTGTGCTTCAGTAACTGACAGCGGTGACCCCATTCACGGCGATTGGAGGCTCAGCAAACCTAAAGCCGTATTCAAGGCGTTCGAATTGCCCCCGAATATTGAACGAAAATGTTTCGAACTCTGCGAAAATCTCGGTTTGGTCTTCGGCGCAATAGACTTAGCATTGCAGAACGGGATTTACTATTTTCTAGAGATTAACCCTACTGGCGAATGGGGATGGCTGGTGGACCAAGCGAATTTGCCCATAGACCAAGCCATCGCAGAAGCGCTGTTGGAGGACTAATCGTGCGGATGGTGGAAGTCCTCCACGAGTTGGCTGGGAACTTTTTTGACCTGATCCGAAAAAACAAGAGGATCCGCAAGAATATCGCCGCCCTAGGAAATCAACAAAATCCGGCTCGCACGGATGACGGAGCTTCGTTGCCGTCTGCAGACGCGATGTTTCGATATCTCGATCAAGAGGCGGCCCGTAGGCGGATAATTGAAGACAAAGCTAAAACGAACGCTCTGGCAATCACTCTGGCGTTAAGCGCGATGCTGGCAGGGATAGCGCTTGTAGGAAGTCTCCCCGGTTCCAGCAATAACCTCTTGGACAAGCTCGTATTGATCGTAATGTTGTTGCAATTTCTGGGCATTAGTTTCTTGCTCATCGGAGGGTTGTTGGCCCTAAGGGCACTGGGGGTCGTTCCTACCCAGATGTGGACCCTCGAGGATGACAAACGTGGCTTCAACGAGGAAGCCATGAAGCTCGAAATCGCGGGGTACCTTGAGTACAACCAGCACTATACCACCATCAAGTCCAACTACGTGGACACCAGTTATAACTGTATTCGAAATGGGGTCATCTCGTTGGCTATGGCGGCGTTAGTGGCGGTAATAATTACGTTGGCTCCGATTTCTCGGGGACCGTGCTGAAATTTCGGGTTATGCACAAATGGTGTGCTTCCCGGCGGGGTTATCGGAAACTCGCACACTTGGCGAGTGGGTGTGGCGTCAACTCGGCCCGACACTTTGCCTTTGCCAATGAAACCATCCAAACCGGGCAACGAGGCGAAGACATACAGAAAGGGTTTTTGGGCCCCATACAACTCAGGTGCACGCTAGCCTTTGCCGTGGTAGCGCGCCACGGCCCCCCGGGCTGCGGCTAAGAAACGGGTATACCTAACCGGCATGGCCGGTGAGTCCCATCGGCCGACCTGCATGAGCCAGGGCAATTCGCAACCGGACGTCGTGAGGTCTTGGCCCATTCCCACCTTGGGGGAATGGGCGGAGAAGCCGTCCCCCAGTCCCGCGCACCGACAGGCCTCTCTGATGCTTCTGTTGATTTGGTGAGGGGACAACTCAAAACACCCTCGTCGTCTAAAGCGGTACAGCCCACCCCTTCCAAAAGTTCTTTACTGGCATTTGCTACTAATGCCTCCCGGTGTTGGTCCGGAAGGAGATGAAATTGACGCAGACGTGCGGCTAGGCTTACTTCCGGGAACGTGGTCGTGGTCCAATTGTACCGTTGGATGTTGCACAAACGGGGAGTATGGAACACATCCAGAACACTGTCATTTCCGTGTTGCGGGAGGTGTTGCATAAGGGTAAACTCCGGGCATGGCACAGATTTACGGCTACATCCGCACCGGCTAGAGGATCCAGGAAGGGGCCCAGGGCATGGAGCCCGCGTCCCAAAATCTCCAGCTCCGTCGGGGGCGGCGTTCCCCTGGGCTGTATTCACCGCAACGTGGGCGTCTCCGGCACCACCGGCACCCACGAGCGGTGGGGCTGGGATAGGCTCAACGGCCGCTTGGCCGGCGGGGACACCCTGGCGGTGGCGGCCATCGACACCTGGAGGCCGACGATGGGAGCCCCGAAGCCTGCTTCTTACCGTTATCTGAAGAGCAGCGGGAATGATGCCTGCTGAACGAGTGTGGGGGAGACGTGCTGGCCGCCGTACCGGATGGCGAACTGACGACGCCAACGTAAACGCAGCCGTCCAGCTTCCATCATGCTTCTTCCGGCTATAGACTCGTCATGGACACCGGAACCGCCTCAAAGCCGGAGGAAAGGACCGGACATGCTATATACGGCCGACATCAGCCGGATCAACCCCGCCTGCTTCCTATTCCTGATTGACCAGTCAGGTTCTATGTCGGCTGCGCTGGCCGGTCAGCCCGGTCAGCGCAAAATGGACCAGGCGGCAGCGGCCATCAACGGCATTGTCAACGGGTTGTCCCTGCGCTGCTCCCAGGGCATGGAGGTCCGGGACTATTTCCATATCGGGATTATTGGCTATACGTCGAAATATCTCTGGGAGATAGGCCCCGCCGATTTGCGCTCGGTTTTTCCGGGCACTTCCCTGGACAACCCGTTTCTAACCGTCAGTCAAGTCGTCGATGTTGCTGAGGTAGAGGAAAGGCAAGTCAGGGAACCGGACGGGGTCGGCGGAGTCCTAGATGTGACCCGGAGGGTACCTAGAAACCCGGACGGAAACCCCTTATTGGGAAGAGGGATTTGGTCAGTAAGGCCGATACGAGCAGGGTGAGGGTCCAAATTTGCCCGAGCCATGCGGTGGCGGAGTTGACCATTCCAGCGACCTGGGCGCTGCCGGCGCTGGGACCGGAGCCGGTTTCTCCGGTCAACCCGGCTTTGGCGGCCACCAGGGTCAGGTTGGCCACGGTGGCTGCCAGGTACAGCTGGAACCGGGTTTTGGCACGGCCGAAGTAGCGGGACTGGCGGATCCCCAATTGGACCAGCCGCGCCAGCCGGTGCTCCACCACCACGCGACGCTGCCGGTACTCGGCAAAGGCCTCGCTCTGCTGTAGGGCGCGGGCCTGCTGCAACAGCGCTTCCTGCGGGTGCAGTTGCACCGTTCGTCCCGTACCCGGTTTTGCCGCCACGCACTGGGACCGCAGGGGGCATACCCCGCAGACCGCCGCGTCGAATCGGAAGGCCTCCAAACGGTAAGTTCGACCCGTTTGGCCGGTGCGCCGTCCCGCCGGCACCATCGTCCGGGTAACATTCCCCGCCGGACAGGTGCAGGAACCCGCCTCCAGGTCAATATGGAAGTCCTCTTTCGGAAAGTGGGTTCGGTTGGGACGCCCCGGCACCCTGGCAATCAGAGTGCGGCCCGCGTCGGCGAAGGTTTGACGGGTACCGCCGTCGCCGTAAGCGGCGTCGCCCATGGCCTCCTCCACCGGCACACCGGTGTTGGCCTCACTCTGTTCCACCAGTTCCAGCGCCCCCAGGTTGTCGGGAGCGTTGCCGGGCAATACCTCCACCGCGGTAATCAGCTGGGAGTCGGTGTCCACCACAATCGCTGCCTTGTGTCCGTCGAACCGCCGGCTGCTGCTCTTGTGGCCGTGGCGCATCTCCGGGTCATGCACCGACATCATCCGGTCCCGGCTCACCCCATCCTTGAGGCTCATTCCCCCCTCAGCCCGTTCCACGTCCTGGAGCAGCAACTGCCCCAGCAGTTCCGCCGCCGCCACAATCCGCTGCCGCTCATCGCTGTCCTCGCGCAATTCCCCCTGCGCCTGCCGCGACAACTCCAACAGCCGGTCCGCGTCGGCCACAATCCCAGACAGCAGCGCCGTCTGCGCCTGCCGGTCGGACCAGTCGATGGCCGCTTCGCCCTTGACGCTGGAGCCCAGGTATCGGTGGTATCGATGGTATCCTTGACTCTTCGCCCATTCCCCGACGTTGATTCCCTTCAGCTGTGCCAGCGCCCGCAGCAGTTTGACGATCCCGTCCGCCAGCAGGTTGCAGGTGTCCTTGACTGCGCCACGCCCCAGGATGTTGGTCGTGTCCAATGCCACCCGCATCCCGCGCCCTTTCAGGAAGCCCGACTCCCGGGCCAGCCGCAGACTGGACTCGAATACCTCCCGCACCTTGCCGTGCAGGATCAGCTGGGCGCGAAACACCTGCAGCGTACTCTTGGCGAAGGGCCGGTCTTCCACCTCAATCCCCAACGCCACTTTCCACCGGAGGTCAAAGTCAGCCCGGGCCTTCGCCTCGGCGTCGCTGACCTTGTCGTGGGACTGCAACAGCAGCGCCGTCGCCAGCAGGCTGGGCGGCACGCTGTCCCTGCCGTTGTCGGGGCAGTAGAACTCGGCGAAATCGGCGTCCCGGAACAGCCGGCCCCGCAGCGACGCCAATACGCCATAGAAGCTTTCCCGCCCCACGTGGTCCAGGTACAGCCGGTCCGCTTCCCAGAGTCCCCTCTGGTCCGATCGCTCTCCCAGCATTCTCAGCCCTCGCTATGCTTGTTGACTCCAAGTATAGCCGCTGACCCGGCTGCCGCCACTTTCCGGCCAGATTTCTAGGTGGCTGCGTCCCGAGGCAAGGTTTGGTAACCCCGTCTGTGCGGCATTGACCGCCGCGTCCCGATGTCTGAGAGATTGGATAGCGCAACATCCCAACTCCTTCCCTCCGATACTGATCCATGTCACCGACGGCGAGTATGCATTAGATGCGCCGGAACCCGAGGCCCGAGAGGTAATGAGTCTGGCAACGACTGACGGCAACGTGCTGGTCTTCAACATCCACCTGTCCCAGGTGGACGCCATGCCGGTTCAGTACCCTGACCGGGAGGATGGTCTGCCCACTCCTGAGGCCAAACTGCTCTTCCGCATGTCTTCGATCTTGCCGGAGTCCTTCCGCAACCTGGCGGCCAACCTGGACCTGGCGGTGAGCGAGAAATCCCGCGGGTTTGTGTTTAACGCCAACATGACGGCTCTGGTGCAGTTTCTGGAAATCGGCACTCGCGGGCCTTCCAATTTGCTTTGATCTGGAGAAATCTGAACAGCTCGGCAGCGGCCGGACAACAAAGGAGGGGCTGGAGCGGGACCGCGAGCAGGGGAAGGTCTTGGGTGTGAATCGCCGCGGAAGTTCAGGCGCCACCAGATGGAAGCGATGCGGAGAATGCGGGAAGGAGGCGCCAGCCTCCGGCGGATCGCCGCCGACTTCGAGTGCTCAGCCTGCACCGTCCTGAGGATGCTGAAAAGGGAATGAGCGGCGGCATAACCGAGCACCGCTCCCTGCCCCCAGACGGAGCGCTACGTGGATCTAGCCGGCAGACACCACTCCTGGGTGTCAACGGCGGAGATAAAGTGGGCCGCGTGGGCGGCGTCGGACGCAGGTTGGCGACATTCCCACGTACATACCTTCCCCTGAATGCAGTATAAAATCGGGTAGCGCGGGCGTGAAGTCACGATGCCTTCTGCCGGTAGAACTTTGGCAAAGGATAGACAGCCAGATAGAAGTGATTGCTGAGCGGTCACGCGCCGAGCAACGGTAGATGCTTCACACGATGATACGTCAGAGCGAGCGTGACGCAGTGCTTCAGTTCTTCTATGGAAAGCTCGCCGGTTTCTCCGAACACGATGGCCCGGTTGCCCGCAAAAGTGAACATATCGCCGTAGATCGCTTTGAACGTGTCAACCAGTGAAGTGTTGCAATTGAAGTACATCGCGTATTGCGCCGGCGCCCGGTTCTTCCAGTCGATTCTTAACGTGCTCCCGCCCTTAGTGAGGTAGCTGGGCTCCCCTCACTTCAGGGTCTCCTCTAGTTCGTTGACGCCTTCCGTCTCCGATGCCGTGTCCAGGACCAACTGCCGGAGGCGCAGCATCTTATTGCGCATGGGTTCCGGGTATCCGTCGAATACCCGCGCAACGTCAGGATTCTCGATCTTGGACATATCCCCCCTCGCTCTCTCTTAGCCCGAATCCACCGAAAAGATGAGTGTCGCGGCGGGTTGAATGGGTAAGAAAGTGCTCCTGTGCATCTGGGATAATGGTTTTCGAGACAGAAAACCAACCAGAAACAAGGAGCACCCAATAGATGCTACCACGCCACCACCCCGACGGCATCCACATCGCCTTCGACGACCACCGCTTGGTCAACAATGCCGGGCTGATCCTTCCCGCCACGTTGGCCTTGCACCTGGGTCTGCCCCAACTGGTTGACCGGCGCTTGGACCTGGGCCGGGCCCCAGGCCGGGCCCCAGGCCGGGCCAACACCGGCTACAAGATGATGATGCTGGTGGCTTCCGCGCTGGCGGGCGGCGACTGCATCGCCGCCGCCGATGCGTTGCGCACCGGCAGGACGTCCTGCGCTCTCGGCTGCGTAGTCAAGGCGCCATCCACCTTGTAACTGTTCAGACTAAGGGTTTCTTGATTGCTGCTGACCAGGGCCTTTTCATTTTCGGTAGCCGCCGGAACTCCGTTCACAGTGAATCCTCCGGCAAGCCTTGCCAGGCATATCCAACCCCATAAACTCAGGGGGTTTGGGGGATGAATCCCCCAACGTGCCCCTTACTTGTGGCGGACGGCACTCACGTTGTTGCCTGATTATCCGCCATAACTGAACGGAACCAAGCATACTACCCGGTTCTTTTATTCTGTATAGTTCTTGCGCCAAGTCCAGCTAAGAACCCTACCCCACGCCGGTGCAAGAAAGCAGCGCGGCTCCCGGCACCCCGTAGTCTTTCCAAAGACACAGCCACGTAAATACGGCTTTCTCACGACTGGAAACGGCAATATCTATGACCAGGGTTGCCGGGTTAGACCCATCGCTGGGGAATCCACTCCATGTTTCGGTATCATGGTTGGTTAATGACTTCTTGCGGCACTCTCCTTCCACCCAAGTGTACCGAACGGGATAAACATGGACGTGCTGCACTCCTTCCTGCTCAATCTCGAACCTGTAAATCCATTCTTTAGCGGGATTTAATCCCCGCGCCGTGCCTTTTTGCACCCACTTATAACCCGGTTGAGTGAATCCGCCGGATGATGCGATGGAGGCAGGATCAATGCCGTCAAAGTCTTTGGTTCCACGGCAATCGGCGGCGGCCTGCGCGGCGGTTGGGGGCAGCAGTATCGGCGCAGGTGTCGGGATTTGGGTGGGGGCCGGCGTGGGCAAAGGCGTGACGGCCGGCTGAGGCGTCGGCGTGGGAGCAGGAACGGGGGTAGCGGTAGGCACAGGCGTCGGCGTGGGGATAGCTGTCGGTGTGGGTGTAGGCTCGGGAATCGGCGTATTGGCCGGGACTGGAGTGGGTGTTTCAGTTGGAACGGGTGCGGCCACCGGCAGTGGCGTACTCGTGGGCGCAATTGGGGGAACCACTACGCCGACGGCGGGGGGCGCAGCGTTGGAAGCCGCGGAGGGCGGGACACCTCCGGGAGGTCCTGATGTATTGGAACCGAACTGTGGGAAAACAAACACCGTTAACGCCACGACAACCCCCATAGCGGCCAACACCGCCAACATCACCTTATTGAGCTGACGCCGCGGCGCCGTGGGGAGAACTGGGGGCGCAGTCAAGGGCGGCAGCGCCGGGGAGGGCGCGGGCACGGCGGGAGGAGGCGGGGAAGCAGGCGCTGCGATGGCGGCGCCGCACCCGGTGCAGAACCGGGCCGACGCGGCTATGGGCCGGTTGCAGGCTGGACACATTGTTCCCGGAACGAGAACCTGAGCGGCAGGCTGGGGCGAGGGCATGGCAGGCCGAGGTTGGGCCGCCGGGGTGGGCGGCGCGGGCGCGGGCTGCTGCCCCTGGAGCATCTGCCGGTAACCACCCGGCGCATTCACGGGCGGGGCCGGTGACGGCGGAGTTGTTGCGGGTGGAGTAGTCGCCGGCGCGGCTGTCGGTGGGGCCGATGGCGGTGGGGCCGGACTGGCCGGAAGATCGTGCAAGATGGTTTCCAGGTCCGGCACCTGCTGCACCGGGAGAGCGCAGAATTCCTCAAGCCGCTCCGTAAGTCTGGCCACGGTGCCGTCGGTGGAATTCTTCAGCCGGGTAAAGAGTTCGGAATTGGCCGGGTCGGCGTAGTCATCCCTGGTAAATATCAGGTTGTCGTCGTTGTAGAAAGACCACAGGCCGGGGTCGGAGGCGACGGCCAGCAGGCTGTTGTAAATTACCAGGGTGGGGAAGTAGTCCACATAGCCATCGTAGTCGCCCGACGACCTCTGGGGGTGCTGGTAGTTTTTGTGTCCCAGCTCCGGGCTGCGTTCTCCGAGAAAATTGGGCAGGAATATCCCGTCGTAGTCCACCAGCCGGATTTCGCCGTCGTTCTGCACCATGACGTTGCCATGCTGCAAGTCGTTGTGGGCGATGCGCAACCCCCGCAAGCTGGGGGTTTTTCTCCCGCGCCACTGGACGGCGATTCGCCGGATGGTGTCAGGGTCGTTGAGCCTGGAGCCGACGAATTTATTCAGCGACTCGCCTTCCACCCAGTCCATCTTGACTATGGGATACCAGTCGCCCTTGAAGTTGATTCCATGTTCCAGGTACTCAAAATGGACGAAAGCCTGCGGGAGCACGTCAAGCAAATAGCGGCTCAACTGCTCGTAGCGGCTTTGTTGGTCCTTTACCTCGCGGGTGAAGCAGCGGACGGCGTACTTCCGGCCCTCGACGGATACCGAAAAAACGCAGGCGAAACTGCCGGAGTACATCAGCGGCAGTCCCCGCTGGTTGGCTGCCACCTGTCCGGCCTCAAGCTCGGTGCCTTTGAAGCAAAGGGCGGGATTCTGGACCGCCTCGCTGAAGTCGGTTAACCCTGGCCAGGGCATAGCGTCGCTTCACCTCCCCGGGCTAGATGACTTCGATGATGACCAGCGTGGTATCGTCGTTCCGCATCAAACCTTCGCGCCGCAACTCCCCGACCCAGGAATCCCACCCCGGCGCGTCGAGCGCCAGAAGGGTTTCCCAGGGCTTTTCCCCGGCGGCGTGCCGTTCGAGGAACCAGCAGGCCAGGGCGTCGGAAGCCAGGATTAAACGGTCTCCGGGCGCGCACTCCCCGCTTTCCCGGCGCACCTCCGGCCACAGCCCCCCGGAGTTGGCCGGGTTGCTGCATATCAGGGCCGGGTTGTTGCCGAACTCGGCGGGGTCTTCCAGGGGGAAGGACAGCCGCAGTTGTCCGTCGCGGACGATGAAGAGGCAGGAATCCCCCACGGCCACGGCCTGCCAGCAAAGCCGGGTGGGGTCGTCCGGCGCGGCCCCGAGGGTTACGCCCAACAGGGTGGCGAAGGCCCCGGCCCGCGCCTTGGCCTCTCCATGCCAGGGAATCTTGTCCCAGGGCACGCTGCCGTGCCAGTCTTCCTGGCCCTTCTTGAGCCAGCTTTTCAGGGAATCGCCGGTCAGGCCGGGGATGTCGGGAGTCCGGCCGACGAAGGCATCGGCCAGGGTTGTGGCCCATTCCCGGGCAAAGGCCGACTCGGTGGCGCCGTCGCAGACGCAGACGGCGGCCCGGGCAATGCCGGGACCCACCCGCTGCGAGTAGACCACCCGGAGGGCGTCCTCGCACTCCTCCGGACGGTTGCCCGCCTTTGCCACCCGCCAGGTCCTGGGAAGTCTCAGGGTCATATCAACCCTCCAATCAGCGCAGGTCGGTGGCGGCGCGGGTGCCGATGTCCAGGAACTGCACCAGCGCCACCATGTCGGCGTTGTAGACGTACCCGCGGGAACCCGGGGAGACCGGCAAGCCCAGGCCGGATGCCATGTCCATGACGGGGTCCGGGAATGCCGAGGTCATGCGGAACATCTGCGCCGCATACTCATCGGGGGGCAGGTCGCTCTCCTGGGCCGGATATTGCACCGGCATGGCGGAAATCTCGGAAAGGTGAGCGTTGTAGAGCAGCACGTTGCCGTCATTGGTCCCCAGGGACATAATCTGCTGGGCCAGGGGTTCCGGATTGCCGTCGGTGGCGGCGCCGTCGGTGATGTTAATCACCATGGGGGGATAGGAGTCCGGGTGTTGGGCCGTCCAGTCCTGGAGGGCCCGGGCGGCGGCGGACAAGGCCTCGCACATGGGGGTCCCGTAGCTGGCCGTGGGACGGAGCCACACCGGTATCCTTCGGGTAATTTCAATAATTCCGCCGGCCCCGTCGGACTCCTTTATCTGCCTTTCCTCCACGTCGGCAGCTTCAACCACCTGGCTGACCAGCAGAAACGGCTGTTGCGGGGATGTTCCGGGGAAGGCGGCGCTCAGCTGGGGGTTTCCGCTGCTGTTGGTGGTGTAGGTGATGACACCGATGTGGAAGTAGTCGCGAATGTCCATGCCCTGGGAGCAGCGTTGGGATAAGGCGTCGAGGACCCGGTTGATGGCATCGGCGGCGCCGTCCTGCTTCAGCAGACCGGGCTGCCCGCCCAGCGCTCCCTGCATTGAACCCGAATGGTCCAGCAGGAACAAAAAGCACCCCGGGTTGTTGCGGCTGATGTCGGCGGTGTAAGGCATATTGCATTACCTCCTTGCAATTTTGGCAACGGCCTTTTGGATGGCCATTGCAGGTTTGCAAAGCTCGTTCGCATGACCGGGGGGGTGTTCGGTGGTCTTTGCGGGCCCGGGCATCCTGATGGTCCAGGATTGGGCAGTGTGTAGTTGCAGGGTTGCGCCGGTGCAGACCGGCTTAATGCGCTTCTCCAATGCGTGGGGCCGTTCCCCGTTCCCCACATCCCACCGGAGCAAAGCGGGCCTGTTTCGATGCGCTTTTCTGATTGAAGGGTACAATATTCTGGCGAATAGGGCAAATCCAGCCAGGTTTTGTAACAGTTCAGACTTGGTGGGGCGAATCGGCCGAAAGCAGTTTGATAGCCGTCAGCCTGAGCGTCAGCAACGGGGATTCGCCCCCGATTTTCGCCCTTCAGACCCTCGGATCCCCTCGATTCTGAACAGTTACCAGATTTTGTAACAGTTCAGACTTGATGAGGTGAATTGGCCGAAAGTTGCCGAAAGAGCAAAGTCCAACAGGTTTGCGGTTATGGTAAACCTACAGCATGGACACGAACCCTGACCTGAACGCCGCCCCCGGGAAGCCTTGTTGGCGATCATTTCCCAACAGCAGAACACCATCGCCCAGTTGCAGCGGCGGATTGAGACCCTGGAAGGAAAGGCCAAGCCTGGCGGCCTGCGGGGAATGCCCGGCGTCAAGCCCAAATCGGGCCAGCGGCCCTCCAGGGAGAAAGGGCCGGAGAAAGGGCCTAGGAAGCCCCGGCCCCACGGCTTCTCGCGCCAGCGCATGACTCCCACCCACCAGGTGGAGCACGTCCTGGAGTCCTGTCCGGAGTGTGGCGCCGGTCTGGCTGGCGGTTGGGTGCAGCGGACCCGGGAAGTCATTGACCTGCCGGTGGCTCCGGCGCAAGCCGCCGAGCACGTCTATATCGCCCGAGTCGGCCCAATATGTGAGCAACGGCGGGTGCCTCCAGCGGACCTAGCGGGCGTAGCGCTGGGGAAGCAGCGGTTGGGCGTCAATCTGCTCAGCCTGATGGCGGCTTTGGGGAAGAGGGCCGGCTGCCCTTCCGCACCATCCACGCGCCATCCAGTGGTATCTGCGCACCGTTCATCAACTGCGGCTAAGCCTCGGCGCCATCGCCGGAGCCGTTCACCAGGTGGCCCGAAGGGGCCAACCGGAGTTGGCACGGATTGTGGACCGTATCCGCGCCAGCCCAGTGGTCCACGCCGATGAAACCGGTTGGCGCCAGGACGGCGCCAATGGCTATGTCTGGACTTTCGGCACACCCACCCAGCGCTATTTCCTGCGGCGGGGCCGGAACAAGGAAGTGGTGGATGAAGCTCTGGGCGACGGCTTCGCCGGAGTATTGGTCAGCGGCTTCTACGCCGCCTGCCACCACTACGACGGTCCCAAGCAGCGTTGCTGGGTTCACCTGTTGCGGGACATTCACGACCTGAAGGCCCTCTACCCGAAGGACCAAAAGCTGGCCCGGTGGGCCGAGAAGGTCCATCAACTGTGGAGCTTGGCCAAGGACTTCACACCCCCAGGCGAAGCAACGCCGGCTGGCCCAGGGAAAGTTTGAGCGGGCGCTGCTGGCCCGCTGCCAGCCCTTCCTGGAAGACCCACTGGAAGACCCAGTGGCGGTTCAAAGCAAACTCTGCCGACGCATCAAAGGCTTTATCCATGAACTGTTTGTCTTCGTGGCTGAGCCTGACGCGCCAGCGGACAACAACGCGGCCGAAAGGAGCTTGCGGCCCCTGGTAATCAGCCGCAAGATCAGCGGCGGTACCCGCTCGGTGCATGGCGCCGAGAGCAAGATGGCGCTGGCTTCCATCTTCGGCGCCTGGCGCGCCCAGGACTTGAACCCCCTCCAAGCTTGCCGTCAGTTGCTCCTTTCCCCTCAACTCTGAACTGTTACAATTCAGGGGTAACTGTTCAGATTAGGGTGTTGAACTTGGCCTGCGGCACCGTTTCGTATTTGTCTCCTCGCCTAAAGCAGGCTGGTTTGCCGGTAGATCCCCTCAAGACTGAAGCGGAGTTGATGATTCATTCCCCAACCTTTACAGGGCCCGGTGCAGGGCGGAGGGAATAACATTGTTGACAAGTAAAAGTTTTATCTATTTGTCAATGTTTTTGGCAATCATGGCTATGATTACTGTGGTTGCCTGCACGTCGTCGGAGGAAGCCCCGGATGGCCCTAAGGAGACAATCATATTAGCAGACCTCGACTGGCGCAGCGCCCAGCTTCAGAACCGGATAGCCCAGTATCTGGTTGAATTCGGCTATGGCTATCCCACAGACGTGAAGTTCGGCTCCACACTGCCGTCGTTCGAAGATCTGGAGAATGGCGCGATTCAAGTCTCTATGGAAATCTGGTTGCCCAACCAGGAAGTGGAATGGGGACTGGCGATTGCTGAAGGCTCTGTCCTCTCTCTTGGCAAGAGCCTGGGTTCCGACTGGCAGTCCGCCTTTGTCATTCCTGCTTACTTGCAGGAACAGTACCCGGATTTGGACAGCGTCGAAGACCTGAAGGAACAGAAGTATAAGGACCTGTTCAAGACCGCTGATACCGGCGGCAAGGCGCGGCTGGTGTCCTGCGGACTTGGATGGGCCTGCGAAGCCGAGAACGCCGCTCAGATACAGGGCTACGAACTGGAAGAACATGTGCACATAGTTAACCCCGTCGACGGAGACGCTTTGAACAGCGACCTGTTAGGCGCCTACGAACGACAGGAGCCGTGGCTCGGATACCAGTGGGGCACTAACGACCTGGCAATCACGCTGGACTTGGTTCGCCTGGAAGAGCAGGCATACACCCATGAGTGCTATTTCACCACCAGCGCCTGCGCCTATGAGGACGCCATGATACTCGTTGCGGTAAATTCCGATCTGCTGTCAGCCGCTCCCGATGTCATTCAAATGCTGCGCAAATGGGATTTCAACGTCGAAGAGTATAAAGCGGCATTTCACTGGCGGGTTCAAAATCCCAACTCCGACAACGCCGCTACTGCCCTCTGGTGGCTGAGGGACAATGAGGCTGTCTGGACTACTTGGGTCACCGCAGACGCCGCCGAGGGCGTGAAGGCTGCCTTGGCCGATGGTGATGAGCCTGAAGGCTGGCCAGAGGAGTAAACTGAGTCCCGTGTTCATACGGATTAACGGAACATAAAGGCGCGCGCCAAGACCCGAGAACCGCCGCCCCGACGTCATCGGGGCGGTGTTGTCCTAGCTGCTGCGCCGGGCGTTAAGCCCACGAGTTCAGAGGTCCACGGGGCGCAGATACGACATGTCTCCCTTGCGCTCCAGGTAGCCGGCACGGACGTCGTGACCGTGGGAGAAGACCAGCAGCCACCCCTCCTTCACCGGCAGGGCGCTGGCGGGAATTAGTTCAATAGCTACAAAGCCCGCAGCCGCCTGGCTATTTGCGCTTGGGCGCGTTCCTCCCGGTCGAGTTCGGCGCGTTCCTCCGAATAGGCATAGCCATCCTCAATAATTGCCTGGAGCAAATCATCGGGGGCCTGACGCCGGTTTACCACCGGCTCCAGTATTTGGTTAAAGAAACCTGAATCGCCAATCAATTCCGGCCAGGTTGAAGCGAACTCATCCAGCGTACCATCGTAAAGCCGCAGCAGAAATACCGTGCGTACCGGGTCCAGGCCTTCGGCGATGAACACCTGCACCCGCAAGTCCTCACCATAGCCGGTATCAAATTCCGCGGAGCCGGTATCCGAGTCCCACAGCACATCCTTGAATACATCGAACCGGTCGATACAAGCCTCGGTCTCTGACAGCAGAGCGCCGATAAAGCGGCGGCCGGCCGGGGTAATTACCAAGGGGTCCGGTTCGTCGGGGCCGGGTTTATCTGGGTCAGGTTTGCCGGAGGTACTGAGCAACTGGCGGTGGCACAAGCCCTCGACTACCGAGGTCAGGCTATCCCCTTCGACGGTATTGAGCATATTGACGGTATTGGCCCTATTGACCGGGGGCAAAAGCCGGCACTCGTGCTTGTCCAGAAAGTAGAGTGCGGTATACGACCGCAGCCACACCAGCAGTTCTTCCGAGTTTTCCCCATATCCCTGCTCCACGGCATATTCCAGGGCACGATACTCCGGTTCAATTATCAGCTGAAGGCTGGAATGACACGGTAAGCCGGGGGAATTAGTAGAGGCGGGTTGCAGGTTGCCTTCCACCATGTCGAAAAGTTCCGCTTGGCGGCCCGCGCCGGCCGTCAGATTCAAGTGGCACAATCCCAAACGATGCTGCTCAAAAATCGGTAGCAGCAGGTCGTAGATGTCCGGCAAGTCCGGGTTCTCTACCACGTCCAGCATTTCCTCCACCGCCAACCGGCCGTCCTCGTCTTCAGGGAACACTGAGTCCAGGAGTTGGCCGAGGGAAAGACGGGCATAGTCTCCCGGCAGGACTATTTCAAGAGAAGCGTCCGGCGGCGTACCGGAGAGGGACACCAATAGCGCAAGTCCGGTTCCGTCCCGGTTCAATATATCGCCCGGCTCAAGAACCATCGCCCCGCCAGGAAATTGCCACACCGCTCATCGTAAACCTATCTACCCGCGCCCATATTATCGGGCGGATGGAACTCCCGTACTCTTCCTATATTGGCGTCCCCTTCGTCCCCGGCGACGCCCCTTAAACTTTACTTGCCCCCCACCGCCGAAGAAACCGCCATCATCCTCCACACTGGAACAATTTCTTTGGTAAAGATGGCAAGTAACCTTGAGAGATCTGGCACGGGTACTGGATTCATCAAATGAACCGGTTGCTTTAACCGCTTTCTGGTAGGTCTGGCGGACTGGGCCGACACTCACCCCGGCTTCCCGGTACCGGTCGCCAAATAGTGACTCTTGGGCTTCGGCGAAGCCGCGGTTTGCCTCTCGCTGCTCGGCATACTGGTCAACCGCTCGGAACATGGTGCGCTTACGGAAATTATTAGCATGATGATTTGGAGGAGTACGATAGAGATCCCCTGACGGGGGGGATCCGCTCATTAGCAAAAAGGTGAACAATGGGTCCTCGGCGATGTAATTCTTGACTCGGTCAATGTATTTCGCAGGCAAAGGTTTGTTTAGCGGCTTCGTGAAGGAAGATTCCAACTTGTCCTGGCCCTGGTCGATGATGTCATCGCCGTTCAGGTCTTTCCAGTATTCTACCTTCACCAGAGCCTTACCATTCTCACCTCTGATTACATAAGCGCGAACAATGTCCGACCTGTCCTCGTCCGGCTTCCCCAAACCAAAACGGCTGGTGTAGTAACCGTTGGCGAGGTTACCCTCCAGTACGTATTCGTCGTTCACTCTTCCTATCAAAAAGAGTGCTTCGTCCGTTGGATTGCCCATTTTGCCGTCGAAGTTTAGGTCTTCCCAGCCTTCCACCCTCCATTGTCGCACCCCCCCAACGCTAGTTACATAGTAGGCGCGAAACAAGACAATGCCATCGCCTTCGTAGATTTGGTTAACCCGCGTCTCGAAGTTTTTGGCGTTCTCGAAGTCCCTGGAAGCCTTGAATGCCTCTTCAACATCTTGCAGGTTAATCCGGCCGGTAGCTCCGTCGGTGGCTTTCCATTCCTCGTACTCGTCATCGGAGCCGACGAAAGGGATGCTGCTGCAAGCGGCGATGAGCGGTGAACCGGCCACCATGCCTCCTGCCAAGATTGCCATGCTTAACTTGCGAAGTCTTGGCGCCATTGCAACCTCCTAACCCCGAATCCACCGAAGGAGGACGTCAGGTTAGCGTCCTGAGATGGACAAAGGGTGCTCCTCTGAATCTGGGATAATGGTTTTGTAACAGCAAACCGGTCCGGGAAAAGGAGCACCCAATAGATGCTACCACGCAACCACCCCGACGGCATCCACATCGCCTTCGACGACCACCGCCTGGTCAACAATGCCGGACTGATCCTTCCCGCCACGTTGGCCTTGCACCTGGGTCTGCCCCAACTGGTTGACCGGCGCCTGGACCTGGGCCGGGCCCCAGGCCGAGCCAACACCGGCGACAAGATGATGACGCTGGTGGCCTCGGCGCTGGCGGGTGGCGACTGCATCGACGATGCCGATGTGCTGCGCACCGGCGGGACAGCCTGCACCCTGGGCAGTGTGGTCAAGGCGCCATCCACCCTGGGCACCTTCCTGCGCAGCTTCAGGTGGGGCCACGTCCGCTAGCTGGACCGGGTGAGCCGCCGATGTCACCGTGCTGCACTGCCGGATTCCCACGGAACTGCACCGCCGGTTGCGTCATCTGATGGTCGACGAGGGGACCAGCGTCACGGCCCTGGTGATTGCCTTTCTGGAAGCGGGGCTGCAGCAGAGAGGCCGTTAGGCAGCGGTGGCGGCACTCCTGCATCCGGTACTTGGGTGCAATGGTGTACCGGAACATTGGAGATGTGGGCCTAGAAACCCGGACGGAAACCCCTTATTGGGAAGAGGGATTTGGTCAGTAAGGCCGATACGAGCAGGGTGAGGGTCCAAATTTGCCCGAGCCATGCGGTGGCGGAGTTGACCATTCCAGCGACCTGGGCGCTGCCGGCGCTGGGACCGGAGCCGGTTTCTCCGGTCAACCCGGCTTTGGCGGCCACCAGGGTCAGGTTGGCCACGGTGGCTGCCAGGTACAGCTGGAACCGGGTTTTGGCACGGCCGAAGTAGCGGGACTGGCGGATCCCCAATTGGACCAGCCGCGCCAGCCGGTGCTCCACCACCACGCGACGCTGCCGGTACTCGGCAAAGGCCTCGCTCTGCTGTAGGGCGCGGGCCTGCTGCAACAGCGCTTCCTGCGGGTGCAGTTGCACCGTTCGTCCCGTACCCGGTTTTGCCGCCACGCACTGGGACCGCAGGGGGCATACCCCGCAGACCGCCGCGTCGAATCGGAAGGCCTCCAAACGGTAAGTTCGACCCGTTTGGCCGGTGCGCCGTCCCGCCGGCACCATCGTCCGGGTAACATTCCCCGCCGGACAGGTGCAGGAACCCGCCTCCAGGTCAATATGGAAGTCCTCTTTCGGAAAGTGGGTTCGGTTGGGACGCCCCGGCACCCTGGCAATCAGAGTGCGGCCCGCGTCGGCGAAGGTTTGACGGGTACCGCCGTCGCCGTAAGCGGCGTCGCCCATGGCCTCCTCCACCGGCACACCGGTGTTGGCCTCACTCTGTTCCACC
The DNA here is from genome assembly GCA_965262485.1 of Dehalococcoidia bacterium. Taxonomy (GTDB): domain Bacteria; phylum Chloroflexota; class Dehalococcoidia; order Lucifugimonadales; family UBA3495; genus Bin87. The sequence continues at coordinate 59,913 of CBDHFL010000001.1, forward strand.
AGTTCCAGCGCCCCCAGGTTGTCGGGAGCGTTGCCGGGCAATACCTGCACCGCGGTAATCAGCTGGGAGTCGGTGTCCACCACAATCGCTGCCTTGTGTCCGTCGAACCGCCGGCTGCTGCTCTTGTGGCCGTGGCGCATCTCCGGGTCATGCACCGACATCATCCGGTCCCGGCTCACCCCATCCTTGAGGCTCATTCCCCCCTCAGCCCGTTCCACGTCCTGGAGCAGCAACTGCCCCAGCAGTTCCGCCGCCGCCACAATCCGCTGCCGCTCATCGCTGTCCTCGCGCAATTCCCCCTGCGCCTGCCGCGACAACTCCAACAGCCGGTCCGCGTCGGCCACAATCCCAGACAGCAGCGCCGTCTGCGCCTGCCGGTCGGACCAGTCGATGGCCGCTTCGCCCTTGACGCTGGAGCCCAGGTATCGGTGGTATCGATGGTATCCTTGACTCTTCGCCCATTCCCCGACGTTGATTCCCTTCAGCTGTGCCAGCGCCCGCAGCAGTTTGACGATCCCGTCCGCCAGCAGGTTGCAGGTGTCCTTGACTGCGCCACGCCCCAGGATGTTGGTCGTGTCCAATGCCACCCGCATCCCGCGCCCTTTCAGGAAGCCCGACTCCCGGGCCAGCCGCAGACTGGACTCGAATACCTCCCGCACCTTGCCGTGCAGGATCAGCTGGGCGCGAAACACCTGCAGCGTACTCTTGGCGAAGGGCCGGTCTTCCACCTCAATCCCCAACGCCACTTTCCACCGGAGGTCAAAGTCAGCCCGGGCCTTCGCCTCGGCGTCGCTGACCTTGTCGTGGGACTGCAACAGCAGCGCCGTCGCCAGCAGGCTGGGCGGCACGCTGTCCCTGCCGTTGTCGGG
>CBDHFL010000002.1:0-14112 GCA_965262485.1 Dehalococcoidia bacterium
CCAACTCCTGCAGCAATGGGGCGGGACTCAGGATGCGCCGTCGCTCTTCGATGTCACCGATATCGCTACACATGAGCCAGCCGCGTGAACTGACGGTAGCCGCGAGCACGACGCGTTCGCCACCGCCAGCGGCCAGCCGTCGCGCATCGACGCCTCCTGAAACCTGCGCCAACCTGTAACACAGCTACCGGAGCCGACCTGTAACGCGGGTACTGGGACTTGACAATTCGCTGAGGCTTCTAATGGGGCTCTTCGGATTTAAGCGGGGACTGGGTCCGCGGTGAGATGGTTGGGGACCTCCAGAATCGGGGTTAAGCGACACCGAATCTGAGGAGGCCCCCGGTGGAACAGGATCCTACGCGTATCTGTGAGTTGTTGGTTGGTTTAGGCGATGTCGACGTTGTCGGCGTCGACGACGAAGCCACCGAACCGCTGGTGGTTCATATCCAGACACGGTCGCGGCCGGTGTGTGGGGGTTGCGGCGGGTTGGTGTGGTCCAAGGGCACCAGCGCGGTGCGGCTGGTGGATTTGCCGGTGTTCGGGCGTGCGGTGCGGTTGGTGTGGCACAAGTGGCGTTGATCAGACGATGCCGACGGATGCGCCGGCCAGCCTTGTCCTCGATTGAATCGTTGAATTGCGTCACGTCGCTTTCTATCCAACCAAGGTACTTCTTGGGTTCACGGATGTCTCGGTCAAACTCGCCACGGACGTTATTTGCATCGGAGACGGTGCGGTCGTAGACGAAGGCGACTTCGCGCCCTTGAACTATTGCACGAGGTGGGTTGTAGGTGAAGGAAGAGGGCCGACAGTCAAATAGTTGCTTATCGCCTTCATAGGGCACAAAGAATGCGACATGTGCCAGGATCAGCCCCGCTTCCTAGGGCGGGTACCATATTGGATTCTGGAGCGCGGCCCTCTTCAGCTTCTTGGCAGCCTTATCCCTTGCTGAGTTGCCCAGACCCCGCATATCGATGTAGGAGTGCGACGGGTGTACGTCTGGCACCGCAGAGTCATCTACTGCACGTAACTGAGCGGCCTTCACATCACCTACGCTCACAACACAGCTCCCAATTGTCTTTAGTCCGTATTCCTTAGTATGAATCCTGTGTGCTTCCTCCGGCGGCACAGCTTCTCGGAATGTTGACACCATATGGTCCCCTGTCGAGAAAACACCACTTGTGATCGTGCCAGCCTGCACTTGACTGGAGTGGACCTGACGTCGTAGCTTCTCTTCGAGGTCCAAAATCTCGGTTTCGCCCTCAACCAAAGATGGCGCACCTGCAGAAGTCACATTCTGCCCTGACTCTCGAATGAGTCAAACCACTTTCGCAAGGAGTCAACGGTGATTGGAGTGCGCTCGTCGTACCGGTGTTCATCTGTGTCTGAATCCCAGGAAGCGACAGTTGCAGTTTCGCTTGACGCATAAAACGTTATGGAGGCTTCTACGGAGTCCAACGTCCATTCGAGTGACACACCTCCATCCACAAGTGGAAATGCATGTGGAAACGGCAAGCCATAAAACAACAGCGGAGCAACGAGTGCACGTGCTGCGAGTATCGCCTCTTCCTTGGGAGCTAGAGACTCCTTGTCGTGCCACCCATCGGACAGCGATGAAATCGATGCCAACTCCTCGATGAATTGTTGTGCACGCTGAGAGGCGTCCATGTCAACGGTGCTCAGTTCTTCAATAAGGGACGGCTCTGTTTCGAAAAAGGAGTCCACATACGAGAATGTTCCCCGCGCTGCAACTATCGGACCTTCATTTTTCAACGATGTCAGTGCAGACTTGATCGCATCGAGCGACACTTGTTCGGCATACGTAATCACAATGTTTGTAGGCCTGGGTTCAGCGCACAAGACCATCGTGACACGCGAGAGATCTGCGTCCACCCGAATTATTCGGCCCACTATGAGTTCCCGCACACGCTGACTGTCCCTGAGGCTAGAACCCAGAAGTTCTCTCACGCGTCTGTCAAAATCGTACTCTATGCCTGAGGTACTCGTAACAATGATACGCTCGCCGTCTTCAAGTTGACGGCCCATACGGGTGAGAGCCTCTCCAACAGCGCGCGGCATTTCGTGTAGCAACTCGCTGCGACCCTGTTCACGAATCTCAGCCAAGATTCTTTGATGTAATTCGACACTGTTCTCGAAGTAGGTGTGGGGAACTTCAACGAGTCGTTGAGCATCAGGAACAAGATCTATGGGTTTCACAGGGAGCAGAACGCTGCCCCTAGAGACTTCTTCAAATCCCAGCTCAAGGCTGTCGACAAAGTGTTGTGGAAGCTGTGCCGCGTTGGGATGATTTTCGCGATAGAGATGGCTCGCTATCGCAATGATGGCGTGTTGAAATGCGAGAAACTCCTGCCCAGCAGCAGCAAACGCCTTTGCAGACAGTTGCCGAGCATCAAAACGGCCCCCGCTAAAGCAGAGGCCGGGTACGCGCGGATCAACCTCGGAGAGCGACATATAGCTAAAGCTACCTTGCGAGTGACGGGGCTTGCACTCTGTGGTTCAACTCTACGAGGGCGACCCACAAGTCCGGCTACCCAATAGCGGACTGCTCGCTGCTGCAACACATCGGGTCCGATGGACTCGTCTGCGGCAAATCACAGATGGGCGCTGTCACACGGCCCCGTTAAGTTACAAGCATGTCATATCGTATTGAACAGCCCCTACCCGCTTGGCCGCGTTTCGACATTCTTTCGGTGACTGGGTTCTTGACCGCCACCGCGGGACTCATCGCGCTCATCGTGGAGGTAAACGTTCGCGGCTGGTGGGGATTGGCGACCTCATGGGTGGACATGCTCGTCTTGGTTGTATGGCTTGGCCTGGCAGGATCGCTCTCCATCTGGGCGTTCGAGAACACCGAGGGCTTGTGGCGTTTACCCTCCTTCTTGGGTGTCGTCGTGTCGGTGATCGGTTTGGCGTTTCTCTTAGCGCTTGCTGTCATGAGTCTCGTCTCCGAGCACCCAGACATACTTACCGATGATTCCAAGCAGAAGCGTAAGCGCAACAGGAACAGGCGACGGCGAACAACAAGCTCGCGGCGACGAACCTCTCCCCCAGGAACGCTCACAGGAGTCGGGCTATGCCTTCTGCCGGCAGCAGTGATGCTGGTGCCCGGTGTTCTCGATGGCCTCTCTGCATGGGCAGGTGAAGTCCTCGCTGACCTTGTTGTAGGCTGGCTCAGACAGCATCAGTGACCTACTCGCCCGATGCTAGAGCGGGGCACACTTCGGATAGGTCAGACCAACTCACGAACCGCCCACATGGAGACTTCGCAATCACTTGGTAGCACGCCAAAGGACCTGCCTGATGCGGAAATCCTGTGGGGAATGCCCGCGGGGCGTCCCCCTCCCCACGTTGTGTTGGGGGGATGCGTAGTGCCTCACGATCCTCAAGATCGGGTAGCTCAAATCGTTGGCGACAAGGTAGCCGAGGGGTACGACGAGGCAGAGGACGAAATGTGGATGGACGTCAAAGATGGTGAGGGCCAAATTTGGCACATCAGATGGGCCGCTCCGCCACGGACCTCGACGTAGAACTGCTGTTCTTGGGCCCTTGGTACCCGTTTCGACGGATCGGTCTGGGTTCAGGCAGGCCTGTGAGATCGGACTTTGTTGAAAAATACGGGCCTTGGGTTTGGTGACAGGTGCGGATACCGGGGTCGGTTTGGGAAATACCGATGAGTTCGTATCTAGGGGTTTTCCGTCACTCTCGTGGCGGTCATCTCCATGCCGGTGACGGTTACCACCTTGACCGCAATTCGCCCTCGCTCGGGCGGGTCGAACGGTGCGGACCGCATCGCGGTGAGAGCTTCCTTTTCGATGTCATCAGCGTTCTTGCCCAACTCCTTCAGCAGCTTCTTGATTTGGCGGTCGTTGGTGGCTCCCGGGAAATGGATGCGTCGGGCGTAGAAGCTCTCACCGTCATAGTCGGTGTCTAGCATCCAGCAGGCCACGTCATCGGGCCCTCCATCGGAGGCGTTGCCGGTGGCGGGATCAAAGGTGTCGTACCCGCTGACCTCTACCGCTATTTGGCCGCTGGGATCGTCATCGATGATGCGGATGTCAGGTTCTCCGATGATGACGAAGGCTTCGTGGCCGGTTTCAGCTGACAGTTCACGGATCATCAGGTCTCGGTTCATCTGCGCTCGCGCGACGGTGATGCGGCCGACCGTCGCTGGGGCGTCGGCGGCGTACGCGTACGCGACCACTAGCAGCACTTCGGCGCGTTCGGCGCTGCCGGTCATCTCTCGGGCAGCTTCGCGGATCATCTCGCCGGGCACGGTCACGTCCTCGGCGGCGACCATTACCGCGGCAGTGTGTTCGGCTGCGCCGCCGTCGATGGTGTAAGTGGCTTTCCAGACGAGCAACTCGGAGTCGACGGGCCACGGTTCCAGGGCGCGGATGGTCATGTCGGTGCTATCGCGTCCTCCGCTGATCGTGTGGTTCAGCAGAGCCGCCTCCACCGCTTCGGAGAAGTGACCGTGAGCAACCACCATCTCGTCGTCTGAGTCTTCCAGCGGGAGGACCGTCGCCCAGGGCTGCTCGCTTTCGACGGTCATTGGCGATGACACGCGAGTGACGCCGCGTTTCTTGCGTGGTTGATCGACCAGCAGTATGGGGTCGGGATTGAGGTCGTAGGCAAGTGTCTTTGCAGAAACATCTGGGACTCGCTCGTATACGAGCCCTCGGGCGGGGTCATTGCCCCATCCACCTTCGGGGGATGGGGCAATGGGATTCTCGGAGAGCGCTGCTTCCTGGCGTGCGCCGTCCGCGGAGTCGGCCAGTGTCCAGTAGGGGAACGTCGCGGTGGCGAGCCGTTGGCGGGCGATTGACACGGCGACTGGCGAAGTGTCACAGGTCATCCAGCGTCTGCCCCACTTCTCAGCGGCAACAGCGGTTGTAGCCCCTCCGCAGGTCGGGTCGAACACGAGGTCACCGGGATCGGTAGCCATCAGAATGCAGCGCTCAATCACGTTGTCGGCAGTCTGGACCACGTAGCGCTTATCGGAGGCGGACATCTGACGATGCCAGATATTGTTCAGTTGTCGGCCTGGTACCTCAGCCTCGTAACGCTTCCAACGTAGAGCTGAACCCGGGCTAGCGGCATCCAGCCTGCCCATTTCAGCGAGGTGGTCCATGCCATCCATCGAAACCCTCCACTGCTGCCCTAGTGGGCAAGGCCAGTGCTTCCCATTCCAGTAGTATGGGTCGGAGCGCCCAGTTGTTGACGTACCGCGAGAAATGAGCGGCATGCGTCGATAGAGTCGTGAGCCTTCTGGAAGGTATGCATCGGGTTCATGCTTCTCTCGGGCGGTTAACGCACGAGTGGTACCGTCTTCCATTTCAACCATCGCGTCCCAGTTCATGTGTTCGATCTTCTCAGCCCGGGTTAGTGGCTCATAGAGTTGGTGGTACGTGACTTGGGTCTTGTCTTTGGCGTACCAAAGAAGGAAGTCAGCCACGCTGGGAAGGGTGTTGGAAGAGGAACTGCCTGTGGTTGCGAACGGGATGATTACTACCCGGTTCTCTGGTCCGAATATTTCATCTAGGAGTACACCTGTACGCAGAACATTCTCATCACCGATTTGCATGAACAACGACCCACTGTTCGCGAGCAGTTCGCGCATCAAGATGAGTTTCTCACGTGTTAGGTCAAGATAGGAGTGAATGTTACGTTCGTAAGTATCGCGGAACGCCCTAATTGTTCTGGTGTCTAACGGTCTACCCTCCGCTTTCTCGGGTGTCTCCCGGTTGTTGACCGATACTTGGAAGTTGGACTTGTATCCCATCCCGTATGGCGGGTCGAAGTAAACCATCTGGACTTTGCCCGTCATGTTCTCGCGTGCGAGTAGGGAGGCCATCACTCGGGCTGATTCTCCGTGGATTAGGCGGTTCGACCAGTTAGCCGCGTGCTGATACCACTCGTAGGCAGCATCGGGGGAAGGCAAGCCGTTGAAGTCGCTGAACAGTTGGGGTTGGTCGCCGCCACCCTGAAGCAGCTTCACGAACGCGGCGGGGTGGACCTTCTCACGCACATACAGCGGATGGGCGGCGTGACCATCTTGGTTAGCGGGCTGCCGGTTCCACGCAAGAATGGGTTCATCGTCTATCTCACGGGTCTGGGGCTGGTGCAGGATCGGACGGCGGTCGGAGTCGCTCATCGTCTTGCTGGTCTGCTCGGTCGGCAGGTTGACACGTTTGGCTGAAGGGTGCGTGTACTGGTCGGTGGTCTTGGTGCTGGCTCGCTTAGCCATCACGCTGCTCCTTGTTGGGCGGGTTTGGGATGTTCGGCTCGGGCCGCTTTGATCGCGGCGCTCAGGTCCGCGTGCAGGCCCTCGGGTTCGTCCAGTTCCACGAACGACCATCGCCGCAGCCACATCGGTAACTGCGGCGATGACTGCACTGCCGGGATCCACCGTTTCGTGATGGATTGTTTCTTGCGTTCGCTTTGGCCATCGGGCACACCCTTGCACTCGATAATGAGATGCACAGCTTCGTCGTCCTCGCGTCCCGCAAAGAGACGGGCCACGAAGTCGGGTTCGTACCGGTGCCAGGTGCCTTCCCACAGGTAGGGAACGCTCCAGCCGAGCCGGAAGTTGCGTGCCCAACTGGTCACGTCAGGGTGTTTGTCAAGCGCTCTGGCGCAAGCTGCTTCAAAGTGTGAGTGACAAGCCGCGATGTTCAGTTCCGAGTTCTTGTTGATGTGGCGATCCGAGAGGCTGGTCTCAAATCGAACGCTGGAAGTGTCCAACAGTGTCGGATGTGCGAACGCGGCGACGAGCCGGTCTTCTGCGCCACCTGTGGTCTCGCACGCGTCGTCTATCTCCTTGACGGCCTGGTCCAGATTGCTTGACCCGAGCCCGTCGTAGTGGAATTCGTTGACCTCTGCAAGAAACGTCCAAAGCCTAACGATTCTGATGGCGTCGTAGAACAACAACCGCCGTCGCGCGCGCCACCCTTCGCCGTCGTCGGCCATGCGTTGGCCCCAACGCCGCACAAGCCCGGCAGCGAGGCGGGTGCGGGTCTGCTGTTGGCGCATGTCCGCTTGTGCGCTGATGGTCTTGGTGTCTCCAACCGTCCCTGCTAGTACCGCTTCTTTGGCTCCTCGTGGCACCCATTCGATGACCCGCTCGGGGTTCAGGCGGAATCCGCCGGCTCCGGGTTCGGTCAGGTACTGCTCTACGTTGGGGAACTCAATGCGATGGTCGCGTCGTCCAAGGATGCTACGAACCTCATACCGGGGTTTGGGTGGCTCGGGGCTGTCTCCGGGGTGTTTGACTGGCATGAAATCAAACGGTATGCCGATGACCTCTGCGTACTCGGCGACGAGCCTGCCTTCTTCGTCGTAATTGTCGTAATTGGAGCGTCGCAGAGCACGGCCAGTGACCTGCTCGCACAACAGTTGTGTGGAGAACGCACGGTATCCGAGGATGTGGGTGACGGTGCGAGTATCCCATCCTTCGGTGAGCATTTGCACCGACACCACGCAACGGATGTGCTCACCGAGGCCCCCAGGCTTGCCGACGGAGTTCAACGCACCGCGCACAATGTCGCGGTCATCGCGGTCATCGCTGGGGATCCTCAACCGGCCGGCCTGCGCTTTGATGGCTGCGCTGAGGCTGGCTTCTCCTTCAAGTTGGGAATGCACCAGCAGTGTGTGGACCCGCTCGGTCGGACCGTCAGTGTGGTAGTTGGCAAACAGCGGACAGACTCCCTCGTGATGCTCAAGTGAACCGTCCAAACGTTTCTCGGAATATCCGGCGATGTGGTCCGCGATAGCGGTGGCATTAGCGATGTTGTTGGCTACCACGATGAACACCGGAGGCGTGGGCATCGTCTTGTCTGGGTCATCTGGATGCATCCACTGGTTGAACTTCTGTTCGTAGCTGCTGTACAACGCGCTGAGCGCTCGGTTCAGCTCCGCGGGCACTGCGCCGCGTTTGACTGTCTTGGGGTTGGTATTCGCGTAGAGATTGCGCCACTGAACACGCTCACTCGCGGAATCGTCATCCACCGGTACCTGCGGAATCTTGACCAGACCGGATTCGATGCTGTCCATCAGTGGGAAGTCCGAGACAACCCAGGGGAACATGCGCTCTCTACGGTCGGTGCCCTCTATGAAGATCGGGGTGGCTGAGAAGTCATAAACCGGACCGAGCCGTTCTGCGTCGCGTAACCCTTCCAGTGCCCCAAACCAAATCGCCGCGGCCTTGGTGTCATCGTCTTCTGATGTGCGCCGACCGTCTTCGGGAAGATAACAGTGGTGCGCCTCGTCGTTCAGCACGCACACCTTCGGCGCTCCACGGCCAATTGGGAATCCGCGTAGCGTTCGGTTGAGAACCGCCGACATGGACTCAAGCTCCGGGGTCTTGCGCCCTGATCGCAGCAGCTTCTTGGCGTCGCTCGACGCGGCAGACAGCCGGTCCCGTCGCTGGAATGCTTGGAAGTTCAGCACCTTGACTTTGACCGCTCCTAGCTCGTTGCGTTTGCTCTCTGGCAGCAACCGCATCTCGTCATAGACGTTCTCGGGGTGCGCCGGATGCAGCACATCCAGCCGCTCACGAACGGTGTGACCCGGAGTGATCGCCAGGAAGCAGGTGGTGTAGCGCCCATCGCGGCGTTGCGACGCGGCCGCGTTCACGGCGTGCCAGGCGATGACCATGCCCATCACCGCGGTCTTGCCCGAACCGGTGGCCATCCTCACCGCGAGACGGCTGATATCGCTGTTGTAGTCGCGGTTGGCCTCCGCTAAGTCTCGTCGAACCTCCGCGAGAACCGGATCCCGGCTGGCGTTGGCCTCGGTCAGCCAGATGAGCGTCTCGGCCGCTTCGACCTGCGCGAAGAACAGCCTCGGGTCGTTGGCCTCGCTACGCCAATGCCACAAGAGTTGCCTCGTCGCTGAGGTCGCCCCCGGATACTTGGCGCGTCTCCACCCCGCCACCGCGTCGCGGATGCGGTTCACCAGTTCGTTCTGTTCCGCTGCGGTGACCTGCATTCGCAACTGAGTCCCACGCTCCTTCGGCACAATCACGAGCGCTTGGCTCAGCCGCCTCCCTTCAATCACCTCTCCCGTGGAAGTATTGTCCTCCGCCAATTGCCAGTGACGCGACGGCTCCTCATGGGGCCTATTCAGAACCGGTTGGCTGATATGGTCCAACGTACGTCCCGGCCGTTTAGGGCTTTCGCTCTCTGTGGCCACCGTGACGTCTTCAACCGAGTCACCTGCAGCCGCCTCCGAAGTCATCGGGCTACACGTCCGTCACGTTGCTGAATGGGGAAGTTGAACTCGCACAACGCGTCACAGGCTAGTGGCCTGTAACACTGTGCGTGGTTCGATCTGCTGTAGATGCCTACAGGTCCACTCCGCCTCCTTCGGTCGCAGCCGCAACAAACGTGGCCGAAAGGGGAAACGGGGAGCGGCGTAGCCCGCTAGGGGTCATGCCGGATTGATTGTTTATGCGTCGGGTTCTTAGATCCCTTGGATCAAACTGTACACGCGGCCCGCTTTTTCGCCTCGATCCGCATAGTCCTGGAAGGCCTTGAGGGTGTTGTCGATTAAGCAGTCGTAGACGACGATCCGAGTCAGTTGATTAGGGAGGGTGGCCGGTCACCGATGATCCGCTTGACGACTCCTTCGGGCAGGTGGGCGCGGTCTGCTAGCTGGTCTGGCGACATTTCGCTGAGAGATGCACCCAAGCAGAGGAACTGTGGCGCTTGCGGAGCGCGGTCACCGGATCCCGGTTCCTCGAATCGCCAACCGTACGAACTGCGCTGTTTCATCGCTCGCGTATAGGTCGAGTCATCGATCACCTCGAGGTCCTTTGCTCGTCGTACGAGAGCTGCCATCGACAAACCCCAGGTGCGCTTCAGTCCGAGGTAACGGACCCAGTCGAGATCGGATGGTAGCTGTGGTCCCAGTGCCTGTGCCGGGCCGAGGAAGGCTCCAGCGAAGCGGTGAGCCTGTGCTTCGACCGTCTTTGTGCCGGGGGTGCGTCGGTTTCCTCGGTGCATCACGAGGTGCCCGAGTTCGTGGGCGAGATTGAAATTGTCCCGGTCCCAGACGCAGTCGTCCCCGCCATCAAGCACAATGATCGGGAGGCCATCGACTATCGCCGAGTATGCGTCGATATCGGAGTCCGTTTCTGGGTCTCGTACGATAGTGATACCGCCAGCTTCTAGGAGATCGATGACCTCGCCCCCGATGGGTTCATCCGGTGGTATTCCCAACGCTGCTCTGGTTTGGGCGGCCACATCCTCAACCTGATCTGCTACCTCTCCGATGGGCCGGTCGGGGTTGACATCAATGTGAAATTCAAACGGTTCCGGGAACTGCACAGACTCCTGGAGTACCCGTACCACCCGCGCGGTGGCGTAAACAAGTCGCTCGGCCCTGAGCTGCTCGCGCCTCGGCGTACGACGCAGGTGACGAAACTGCGGAACCAAGTCCACCTGTGGCTCTGGTTGTTCAACAAACACCTCCGGCGAGACTTTGAACAACGATGCGACCTGAACAACGTTTGCAGCCGACAGGGTCGTGTCCCCGCGCTCGGCTTGGCTCAGCGCTGACGCGCTGATCTCGGTGGCCTCGGCCACCTCAGCTTGCGTCCAACCGAGCAACTCTCGCATCGCAACGAGTTGCGATCCAGAAAACACGGGCAAGACTCGCCGGGCAGCAGCCATGAGGTCACTCATTTGATCCGATGATCCTGCCATTGCGTCGGATCTCCCTTCCTAGGAGCGGGCTGCAGTTTAACTCGCATCGTGTTGTCCAAGCCTAAATCGCTGGTTAAAGGCTGCGAACGCCTCCATTCAACGGAATCAGATGCCATAGATTATGTTTCTTTCAGAAACATGTGTTATAAACTTTAGTCTGATACGATACACAGGACAATATATTCTCAACGAGCGGAGCTCTCCATGTCCAACGCGAACAATATGCCCGAGCGCCGACACGTCACCCCACACCCATCGGGAAAATGGCAGGTCGTCGCGCCCAAGGCTGAACGTGCATCGGCACTCAGTTTAACTCAACGAGAGGCTGAGATCGTGGCACGTAGAATTGTGACCAACCTTGGCGGCGGCGAAGTGACGGTCCATCGGCCCGATGGCCGGATACGCAAGTCCGACACCGTCGGCGGCGGAAACGATCCGTTCCCGCCTCGCGACAGTCGGTAGGAAGGAAAGACATGTTCGAAATTCACAACATTCTATTGAGCTACAAACGGAGGTATACCCAATGAATGGTGACACAGAGATCGTCGTAAGTGGCCGCGAGTACAAGGTCCTAGGCCACATCGTCAGCTACGAGGAGATCGTCAAGATCTGGAACGAGCTTCACCAAAAAGATGGACTACACATCATCGGCACTCCCGGCATCGACTACGAAGACGACCTAAAGGGAGAGGACGGAGTCCTCCTACCGGGGAAGACAGTCGACGTCAAGGACGGGACCAGCTTCTCAGTGGACCCCGAACACGTCTCGTGATGGACCGCCTGTCCGCGTTTGGTGAGCAGGTCGGTTTCGCCCTCGAGGTGGAGCCCGAGACCGTTCGTGCTGTAGGGGTTCCTTGCCTCCTACAGAACGGAAGAGTCAGTTCTTGCACAATCGAGAAATCCTACGATCCCGTAAGCAAAAAGCCGGACAAGCGCATCGGCAGTGCTACCCATGCAGTCCGGATCAGCATTTCCGAACCGGCTGACGGACGTGTCTACCACGCAGCTGGGAGCCCAATTGGGAATTACGTCGGGGGCGACAATCACTCGTGGTCAGAGATTTCTCTCAAACGAAGCGACCAAAACGACGAGTCAGCAAGGAATCTCGTCCATCGGTACGCAAAGCAGATAGTTGGGGCTGTCGCAGAGGCCGGATATAACGCACCGGCTTTTCTTAGAGTTCCGAATCCGTTCAAGATTCCCTACACCTTTGAGGCACGATCCGACATTGGTCCCGTTCAGGACCGGATCCGCGATACGCGCATTGCCATCATCGGCTTAGGCGGTACGGGTTCCTACATCTTGGACCTTATGGTCAAGACCCCTGTAACCGAAATCCATGTTCTGGACTCCGACGACCTCGATTGGCACAACTTCATGCGCGCGCCCGGCGCCCCGACTGCCGAGGAGATTGAATCGCAACGCGGAAAGCCCTTTGGGAAGGTGGACTACCACCACGCCAAGTATTCGCCCCTCCGGGAGGGAATCTACGCTCACAACATTCGAGTGGACGGCCCGGCACAGTTCGCTGAGTTTCTCTCAGCCCACCCCATTGACTTCGCTTTCGTGTGCATCGACCAACTGCCTGACAGCGATTCGCCGCGTCAGGATGCCGTCTACTCGGCGCTCTCGGAGGCGAGGATTCCGTTCATAGATTCAGGTGTGAGCATCACGATAGACGGCACCGCCATCAGGGGTGCAGTTACCACGAGCTTCTATAGTGAAGGTTCGCTGGAGTGGCAGGATGCCATTCCGAATGCACGCGTTCAGGGTGATCTTCCCGGCTATCGAAATGTTCAGCTTCCAGAAGTAAACGCGCTGGCGGCATCATTCGCCGTGATGGAATGGCGGCGACGCACAAAACAATACGTTTCAGAGTCCTCTTCCTTCCTCCACCGGTTCCGGCTTGAGACGCCGCGCATCGTAACTTTTGAGGAGCGACACCCTTGAAACTCCGTCCCATCTTCACAGACCTATTGCCTGATACGGCCTCGATCAAGGACGGCGAACTCTGGATCAGCCACAAGCACCGGACCATCAACCTGCGTTGCCCATGCGGTTGCGGCCACCTGACCGTTCTGTCTCTACACCCAAGCCGGTGGCACGTTCATTTCGATGGCAAGACCGTCTCGCTCATCGGTCCCACGGGAGGGTCCATCTGGACCAGATCCGGCTGCGGCAGTCACTACCACATTAGAAACAACGCCGTCATGTGGTCGGAACCAATCGCTCCGAATCGCCATGCCGAGTATGCGCTCGCTGAGCGGACACGGTTGCTTGCATCTCAACCGAGCGATATGCCGCTTCGCTCATGGCGCAGTCGCATTTTCCGCTTTCCTTCACTCCGGAAACGGCGAGAGTTCGACGGCCCAGCGGGAAGGAGAAACCCTAGTTGAGCAGCTTTGACAGACCTGACAACGGAGTCGATCTCAGTTCGAATGAACTGGAACCGATGGTTCGCAATTCGACCAGCGAAATAGCCAGACACCCAAACAAACCTAACCCTATTGGAGGGACACCATGAGCAGACACCGATACCCCAAGAGTGCATCCATTGCGAGGCAAAGGGCGCGCGAAACCGAACAACTGATCTTGGCAGTGCTGTGCTTGCTGCCGATCATCATCCTGTGGACGACCGGTCTGTGGTCACCACTCATCACTTGGGTAGCCGACCTCATCTTCGAACAGATCACACAAGCGTCCAACACATAGCCCGAGTACTACCCTCGGACCGACGGACCTTCTGTACCTGCCGAAACTGGTCTGAGCTTCGTCGGATACGACTGGACTGCACGAGCCGGGTGATTGCCGACAGCGACGAGCGAGATCGGGCGAGATACCTGCTGGCCGACAAGTACCGGCAAAACCGTTCGACCCGTCCCCTGGACCGGTGATTGCTCGAGACGTGATCACTTGGCGCTCTTGGCCATGATTGCTAGTTCGCGTCCGTTCCGTTTCGACGGAATGGGGTGGGCTCTGGCAAGGTTGTGGGATGACAGACTTTGCTGAGAAATACGGGCCGTGGGGTGTGGTGACGGGTGCGGGTGCCGGGGTCGGGTTGGCGTACACCGAGGAGTTGATCTCTCGGGGCGTCGGCGTTGTGATGGTCGACATCTCACCGGGAGTGGTCGATGTCGCCGCTGGCCTCGGCGGTGAGACTCGCACAGTGATTGCCGATGTGAGCGATCCCGGATGGGTCGATGTGCTCACGGAGCAGACCGCTGGACTTGAGATCGGGATTGCGATAGCCAACGCCGGTGTCTCATATGTTCGCCCCTTTCTCGACATGGACGCGGAGATGCGTCGCAAGACCCTCGATATCAACTGCCGGGCGACTGTCGATCTGGCTGCCTGGGCGCTGCCGGCCATGGCGGAACGCGGTCGTGGA